>JAKVCB010000269.1 GCA_022448345.1 Pirellulales bacterium | reverse complement strand
TGCCAGGCTCGCGAAATCAGCACGCTATCTTTGGCCCCGCCATCACCGCTTCGCGGGTTGTCAACCTGGAAAGCAATGCCAGCCTAAGCCGACTGGAGTTTAACAATCCTCACAAATATGTGGTCTTCGGACCATCGCAATTCAGCGTAGATTTGACCACTGATACGCTTGCCAATACGCCGACCGTGGGTGTGGTACAGGGTGACCACCAGTTACAGGCAGTTGTCAACTTACGGGACGACACAGCGATTGACGTGTCGTCCGGTGCATCGCTTACCTTTGACCACGCGCTGCATCTGAACGGCAACACGCTTACCAAGAAAGGCCCCGGAACGGCGCTGATTAACAATAGTCAAAACTCAGTTGGTGGTGCGGTGGTAGTCGAAGCGGGCATACTGGGTGGCACTGGTACAGTAGGGGGAATTCTTACCGCAAATAGTGGCACCACGGTCGCACCAGGCACCACCTACGGAACGCTTTCCGTGGAGGCGAGTTACGTACAAAATGCAGGCTCCACGCTCCAGATCGAACTTGGCGGAACAGACAAGGGACATACTTACGACGTACTCGACGTTGCTGGCACCCTGATTGCAGGGGGAACTTTACAGGTAGTTCTCGACGGCTTTACACCATCGGGTGGAAATCAGTTCGACATTCTCGACTTTGGATTCCTCACGGGCAGTTTTGCTCTCACGTTGCCCGAAGGGGTGAATTGGGACACGAGCCAACTGCTGACAACAGGAGTTTTGTCGGTCGCCACAGGGTCTCTCGATGGTGACTTCAATGAAGATGGCATTGTGAATGCCGCAGACTACACGATCTGGTACGACAACATGGGTAGCAACACGATGCTTCCCAACGACAACGGACTGGGCGGTCCGGTTGGCCAGGCCCACTATGTTTTGTGGAAGAATAATTTTGGCACCGCCAATGGAAATGCGGCGGCAGTACCCGAGCCGGCCTCGCTCAGCTTATGCCTGCTTGCTAGCGCCACATTATTCCTGCCTGCATTTTTGCGTCGTGCGTATCGGATAGTGTAACCATGACAACAACCCGATTGCTGATTGGACTAACAGCCGCATTCTTTCTGGGATCCGCGGTAAGTGTTGCACAAACCTTTACCTCCGTTCTTCAGAATATCAATGCCACAGCCTGGGGTGACTATAATAACGACGGCTTCCCCGATTTGTTTGGAAAGGAACTTTGGACAAACAACCAGAACGGCACTTTTACGATGACAACGCCGTTTACGGCCGGTTTCGATCAAGCCAGCGGGGCCCGGTCTCTGGGCGACTACAACAACGATGGGTGGCTTGATGTACTCGCCTATGTTCCTGGCGAAACCGATCCAGCAATGACCGGAAACGCCGGTCCACAGCTTTACATGAACAACTCGGGCACGGAATGGGTCCGCAAAACAGCCCCCGATGCCAGCATCTTTGGACCACTCCGGGGTGCCACTGGTCTTTTTCCTGTCACACATGCTCATGTCAACAGGGATATCTCGTGGACCGATCTTACGGGAGACGGTTATCTGGATGTCTATGTATCGGCCTGGAATGAACCATTCGGCGGTGCCCGCGACCAGGATATTATCTACACCAGTACCACCGGAACTTCGTTCACTCACACGTGGGCCTCTCTAACCGCCCGCTATGGACGCGGCATAACAACAGTTGATTATGACCGCGATGGAGACCAGGACATCGCGGTCGCGAATTACTTTATGGATAACAATTTCCTATGGCAAAACAACAACTTCAACGGGTCAACAGGGCTATCGGACGTCCGCAATGGCACAGGAATCCCCGGCTCCGGCCACTCGCTCGGCGCAACCGCGGGGGATTTCAATAACGACGGTGAATTTGACCTTATATTTACCAACCTCGACCATCCGCCCAATCCAGCACCAGCTGATCCTCTCTCGACAATCAACTGGAACAATGGTGCACCCAGCTATAACTTCACCCCCCAAACGTTTACTCAAATCGGAATTCCTGCGGCTACCTGGGCAGCTGCCATCCCTGGAGATTTCGACAACGATGGGCACAAAGATCTTTTCCTGACTATAGCTGCCGGAAGCGGCGGATCAGACAAACCCAGGTTGTACAGGAACAATGGCAACAACACATTCTCCGACGTAACCACGATGTATGGGCTGGACGACTTGAGTGCCGGCGATCTTGGCAGGGATGATGCAGCGTGGGCGGATTTCAATGGGGACGGTTTTCTCGACCTCCTGGCCGATGGACAGGTGTGGGCCAATCCAGGCAGTGCCGCGTTTACCAACTCGCATTACCTCAAGGTCAAGCTCAATGGCGGACAGGGCCCCAACGGACTGGTCAACAAATCAGCCATCGGCGCCCAAGTGCGAATCACTGATCCGACTCTGGGCACAATCACCCGCCAGATCTCCGGCGGCGTGGGACAGGGTTCGCAAAATGATCTCGTGCTGCACTTCGGACTGGGCAACCACACCACTCCGGTCGACCTCGAGATATCCTGGCCCGACGGAAGCACACAAACTGTCACAGGGATTTCGGTAGACCAACTGGTTCATGTAAATATTGATCCGAACGAACCAGACCTTTTGAGCAATATCGCAGGCTTCAAATGGAGCGACGAAAACAACAACTCGGTGTGGGACGTTGGAGAACCTGGACTCAACGGGTGGACCATCTACCTCGACGCAAACAACGACAACCTTTTGAATAATCCCACCAGTGGCGACGACGTCTGTGATGAATTTGCAGCCGAGGACTGCACGGTTACCGCCAATCGTGGCAGTAACGACGGCGGGTATGCCTTTGGTGACCTGCCCGCAGGCGACTATACGGTCCGCGAAGTGGCTGCAGGCGACTACAAGCAAACCTTTCCTTCTCCCACGCCTCCGGGAGAACATAACCTCACGCTGTTGGCGGGCCAGAACAGCCTCGGCCTGTTCGGAGCAACCCAGGCACCCAACTTCGGCAACTTCCTGCCGGCAGAAATCCACGGATTCAAATGGAACGATCGCAACAACGACGGTCAATGGAACGCGAATGAACCAGGGCTGAACGGGATGGCGGTTTACGTAGATGCAAACAACGACGACATCCTGAATAACTCAACCAGTGGCGACGGCATATGCGACACGTTTGCCGAAGAAACCTGTACGATTACAGCAAACAATGGCAATCACGACGGCGCATTTTCACTCACCGGGATTTTTTCTGGAAATAGCACCGTTCGCGAAGTAACAGAAGGAGATATGGTACAAACCTTCCCGCAATCTCCAGACGAACACACAGTTTCACTAACAGCCGGACAATCCGTTTCGGGCACGTATGGAGTGGCCGAGCCCACCAACTTCGGCAATGTCGATCCAAACGACCCCGTCCGCGAGTGGCTTGTCGACACATTTGGGGCTTTTAGCGACGATTCCAATTGGAGTTTTGCCGGTGCACCAGA
>JAKVCB010000268.1 GCA_022448345.1 Pirellulales bacterium | reverse complement strand
CATGCGAAAAGAAGCAGGAAATTAATTGTCGGCAACAAGAAGTGGATCTTTCGAACCATGAGAATCGACCTGCTTTGCTAAATTTTCATTTCGCAAAACACTTTTCAGTAGCTTTTTTTCCAACCAGGTTGGCCCGTCGACAACACCTCACACCACTACAAGTTGTCAGACACACAGGCTACGGAACCATCCGTAAAACGGTATTGTGCATGGCGCAAAAGAATGGCCGCCGGCGGGTCAGGCCGGCGACCGAAGGGACGCTCGCGGGTCACGAGCAACGGGTATTTTGCAGTCGTAAATTATTGTCTGATCACCGACAGATCGTAAACTAACTTGGGGGGTGGCAAGTGAGAAGCAATGACAGAAAATGCCTCCAATACCTGTTCCTCCATTTCCATAATCGATGTGCCACCTGGCACACTAATAAACAAACCGCTACCGGCAAAGGCGATTGCCTCCATCAGTTCGCGATCGGCACCTTGACCAACAGCCATCGTATGAATCGTGATACCACGTTTGATTGATTCGGTCGCTTCCCAAAACGCATACTGTTTCTTTTCGTTGCTGGTTGTGTAGTTGGCATTCCCGTCACCGTCATAATCGGCCCACTGCTTCCAATTAAAGTTCTCCGGCAAGCTCCAATCTTCCGGTTTCTGATTGGTTTGACCGTCGGTCATCACAATCATGGTTGGCTTGGCACCTGGTCGGACAAATCCTTGATCGCTGAAATTATTATCCCTACCGATGAGCAACTCTCGGGCGTGGAGGATGCCGTCACCCATAGCGGTCCAGGAACCGTATTCCCCTGCCTGGTGACGTCTTTGAATCGCGTCAATTATGTGGTACTGATCAGTAATAGGATTTTCTTTAAGGTCAATGTCGAGTTCGCCATCATAGAAATCCATCTGTGTAACTGCCCAGCGACCATAACCAACCAGTCCAACTTCATCGCCAAAGTTTAGTTCGTGCAAATAGTTGAGAAACAGTGATGCTCCTTCCTTAACGGCGTGAAATGGATAATGGGGCGTCCTCCAAAGGTCTTCAGACTGGTACCAATCAAAACGCTTTTCCTGTAAAAAGTCGACCAGTGTGCGATACCCGTAGCGGTTGCGATAGGGTCCATCCAGATTTTTCACGTGGTTAATGTATTCATACCATAGCTTGTCGCTCTGCTTGTTGGTCGGCTTTGGTTTAGGCGAACCATCCTGGTACCGCCCTGCCTGTGGAAATGGATGCTCACGAGTGCCATCCGGGTTGTTTTGGCGCAGCTTGAGATTTTTAAGGATCCGCTTTGTTTTGGTACCTGAGCTAATATATTCTCCCGCGTACGAATTCACCTTACCAAAACCAGCAGAAGAGAATTTATTGATTGATGTGCCGGTCCATGACAGATCGGCATCGACCAGGGCATCCCACATCGCATCAAGTTGGTCTTCGACCGCATCCAATCCCAAACTGTCGATCGACTTTAAAGAACTGTCGTTATTCATCGATCCGGAGAAGTCACAGACCAGCACCAAATCGCGGGCTTCGACAAAAGCCGTCGACGAAGTTGTCAAGGGAGCGCTATCTCGGCCCACCGCCCAGCCGAATACCAGTTTGAGTGCGCCATCTGGCATCGTCGTATCAGAGTTTGTGTGGCTGGCGACAACTCGAACCGCATTGAACGGTTCCGCCCCCCAGGTAATACTCCAATCTTCATTATCATGGTTGTAGACACGTTTTCCGAAATACACATCGGCCTGATCGACATAGACACCATTGGCAACACCCGTCTGTACCGCAACGGCGCGGGCAGCCACTGCAGCGTACGACTCTGAACCAGTATCAGGATGATTTCCTTCCTGCCCAGCCGCCCGGACCGACGCTGAAATTTCGGTTGCCGCTGCAAGCGCCGCCGCATCTACTGCATTCTGCATTTGCGTTTTTGTGAGCACAATGCGGCCGGTATCAACTGCAAGGGCCATGAAGCCAAACAAAGCAACCATTAAAAATCCGGTTAAAACGACTACGATCCCTCGGCGGTATTTTCTACGACCCCGGTGTAGCCCCCAAGTTCTCGATTTTTTCGATGTCATGACATAAGTCTCCCGAATCCGTCAATTGGGTTATTCAGTGATGGTGGCCATCCCGTTGCGGAAAACAAGCTTGGAGGTAAGTGTAAAATCACCCGCGTCGGCAACTTGTGCGAAAATCTTAGGTAAGTAGTCAACCAACACGTGAACTTCAAAGAACCGGAATTCGTTATTGGGATCTTCAAGATCAAAGTCGATATCAGGATCCTCATGGTCCTTGACGACAACGGTGACATCTTGAGCATCGATTCCGTTTGATGCCAGAAACGTTTTCACATCATTGACAAGTTTGCTATTGGAGGTTTCCCCTGGCTTTAGCAATCCTTCTTTATCGAGAGTTGCAAAACGAGCTCCTTCCCGTGCGGCCGTTTCAAGCAGGTTTTGGGCATCGAAGATGGCGGTCAGTTCAACCATACCCATCGTCATGGCCATCAGCACTGGGGCCACGATCGCAAGTTCGACGGCAACGGCGCCATTGCGCAATTTGGAGGGTGGCAGGTCCCCCCGAATAGCTGTGGAACCGAGTCGGTTTAAGTGCGATCGCAGTTTTGAGTTCACCACGTTGATTGTCACCGCTGAAAGAGGTTATTCGTGTCGCATGAAAGCCTGCCCAGTCAATTCAAGTTCCTGTAAGAATGGTCCGACCAAGGGAAAATTCACCGGCAAAATAGCGACTTCCTGGTACGGAACTTTTGCCCGAACCACAAACAGTTGCCGAGTTTCTGCTTCTGTTAATTCCAGATCTGGTAGTTCTTCAATAGCTTTGTCGCTTGTGGGAGGATCCCCAACATCAAATGCGTTGGCATTCTTGACAAACACCTGTACGTGCATCGGTTTGACCGCACTAGCCAAAACCTCTTCAACCCGTTGTTGAACCATCTGGGTCGTGGTCCCTTCAACGGTACCAATCCGGGCACCATCCCGACATGCACTCCGAATCGTGTTATTGACCATCATCGCGTGTCCGAATTCCAACAACACAAAAACAAATAACAAGTAAACCGGCATGACCAGCGCGGTTTCAAACACTGTCGACCCTTGTCGATTAACCTTGCAGCAATACTTCATAGACAGCTGGCGCATAAAGTAATCGTGCCGTGTGAAACGGGGATACAGAGCCAGTCTTACAATGACAAATGACTGGGCCTACAGGGGCGGACAAGTTGCAGATAAGAACGAGATAAGCATTGATTGCAAACCAGAGAAAAGTCCAAGGTTGGTTCGCAAGCGGACAAAAATGAGTTCCCCGCTATTGCAACCATAGGTCACGTTTTCCTGAAAGAAGGAAAAAAAATTCACCAACTCCAGAACCAACCGAACGGCCCCAGGATGTGACAGGTTGTCCGGTACAAACCTCACAGATGGAAGAAATAATCTTCCCGTGT
>JAKVCB010000267.1 GCA_022448345.1 Pirellulales bacterium | reverse complement strand
ATTGTCCGCCCCGAATACTCCAGTGGGTACGAGGTTTAGTTCAAACGGAGTGACCGATCTATCGCACCCGCTGGAATCTTGCCAGCCACCATTCCCATGCGACTGGTTGTGAATCCACTTTGACTGATGTTTGACAAGATTGCTTCACTTGCTGACGATGCAGACAAGCTTTTCGAAGAGCTGGTTCGGCAATTGGTCGATGCTGGAAAATTTCACGAGTTGTTTGATGCGCGGCTCGCTCAAAGTCGGCATCGCCTGGGACTGCCCATCGATAAAGCGGCGAATCTTGACGATCTGCCCGAACCGATTCGCACCAACGTAGAACAGGCCTACTTGTCCGCCTGTCGCGAGGTGGGCCAGTTGCTGCTGGAACAAGGTCGCTTTCAGGAAGGGTGGATGTATCTGCGCCCCGCGGGAGAAAAAACGCTTGTTCGGGCATCACTCGAGCGGGCAGTCCCCGATGAGAACAGTATCGAGGAATTGATTCAGGTTGCCCTTCATGAAGGTGTGGCTGTTGAGCGCGGCCTGGGTTGGATGCTGGGCCACTACGGAACCTGCAATTCGATTACCACTTTCGAGGGAATCGCTGGCTCGCTCGATCTCGACGATCAGCGTGCCTGTGCTGCCGTACTCGTCCGCCATTTACACAACGAACTGCTCGCAAATGTTTGTGCGCATATTGAACGTGTTGAGAGCGGCCCACCCAAAGAAACCAGTTTACCCGCAATGATTGCTAACCGTGGCTGGTTGTTTGACAACGACAGCTACCATGTTGACACCTCGCACCTGGGGGCGGTCGTGCGGTTCTCACGGTTATTGGAAGATCCGGCCACACTCGAAATTGCCATTGAGTTAACTGAGTACGGTCGCTGCCTGGGCCAAAAATTGCAATACCCTGGCGACCCACCGTTCACCGACCCCTACACCAGTCATCGGCTCCTGTTCCTGGCAACGCTTGGTCGCGACCTAGAGACTGCTCTCGCTTTCTTTGACCAACAAGCCAAAGAAACGTCGGTGGAAGAATTCGGCAGTGGCGCGATTGAAACCTATCTCATTCTGCTCAACCGCACACACCAATATCGCAAAGCACTTGCGGCCTACAACGACCTGGTCTCGACAACCACATCTCTCTCTCCCTTTGCGCCCACCCCACTGGCCCTCGCCCAAAAATCGGGCGATTGGGATTTGTACCTTGAAATCATGCAGAATCGCGGAGACCTCGTTGGCTATGCCATGGGTCATATACAGCAGTTGCAAGACCAGGATTCGTAGTTCTAGGGTCGACCGACAACCCGCCGGCAATGGAACGGCACCTGACAAGTTGATCGTTCCCGATGAAACCTCTACAGCTAACGCTGATTTTCCTGGGACCGCGGTGGTCGCGGCGGAACCTGGGAACCAGAACCACGAGGAGCGCGGCGCGGTTCGCCCGGTCTTCGTCCCGGTGGCGGGCCAAATTCACCACCACGCTCACGACGCCGGTGGATCCGCTGATCAGGTCCTAATGGTGGCCCACGATCATCGCGCCGCTTGCCGCGATAATGGTCCATCTCTTTAGGAAGAGATAGGCCATTGGGCGTTGATAACATCTGCTTCTGATAACTTTCAAATAATTGTTTTTCCATTTCTGGCCAGGGCATTGCCAAAAGATCTTCTCTCTCGTCGTTGTTGAACTTCGTGACAAAGAAATCTTCCAGGTCACCTGCTGTAACCTCACCTGAAAATGCTTCGCGAATCCATTGTCGCAATTGCCTCATGGCTTCCGGCGGAGGCATTTGAGCGAGATGTTGCTGCAACGGATCGCTTAAAACGCCTGTCATGCGTCCGTACAGTTCTTCTCTTCCACGTCCGGAATCGAGCATCCGCACCGCAAATATGGCAGCTAGTGCGTCGGGTCGCTGGCGGATCATCCGCTCCACTCCAGGGGTTTTCCCACGACTGAACAGTTCTGCAATCTGACTTTTATTCTCCTGGAAAAATGACTCGCTTTCCTTTTTCAAGGCTGCGGCATCCTGCTCCGACAAGGACCGTTTTGCAGTGTGAACTTGCTCGCGTATCTGCCGCAACACTTGCCGAGGAGAACTTTTCCGCAGTTCAGCCTTTTCCCCAGGTGTACGTTGATCGAGCCATTTTTGCAGTGCAGCAACCGTCTCTTCGAGTTGGTCCGCGTCGTCTGCTGTTGCCAGTTTCTGATGGAGTTCTCGCATTTGTTGGCGCTGAGATTCTGAAAACTCGGTACGGTAACGACTTTGCTTGGCCAGGAGCTCCCCGCGATCGGCCACTTCCATCGCTTCGATATGCCTGTGGGCCTGCGAGTTCCTGTCAGCGCCGGTGTTCAATTCCTCTTCAAAAGGGCCGCCAGCCACCTTTTTTGTTTTCGCCGTCGGGAGAATTGACTCGTCGTGCAATTTTTGCAGGAGGTTCTTACTCGGAAACTGTGCGTAGACATCAAGATGTTCGATGATGGGCAAGTCGTTGAGAATCAAGGCATTAGGGTTGGGTATCAGAATTCGGGTAGCGGCAAATCCCACAGTTGCAGCCAGGATACCCACTATTGCAAAAAAGAACTGTTGGCGTCGGCGGACTGGCAACCATGTGGTTCGCTTTGCTAGATTGCTTTCTTCCGCCACGGCCACCATTTCAATCGTATCACGAGAAAATGATGCGTCGACTGTGGCCTGGGGAAGTTCATCGAGAGCACTCCAAACGTTGTCCAAACTTTGCAGCTCTTTCAAGTACGTATCATCTTTGGATAGCCGTTTCTCCACGGCACCCCGCCGCTGTGGTTGCAACTCGCCATCAAGGTAGGCAACCAACTCTTCTAGTTCGCGATCATTATTTGGTTGGGGGGAATTCATCGGCTAGGTCACATACGGTTCGATCACTTCGCGGAGTTTACCTCTCGCCCGAGATAGCAATGACTTGATTGCCTGGGGCGACATCTCCATAATTTCGCCAATTTCTACGTAGCTCATGTGCTCAAACTTACACAACAAAACGGCCATACGCTGGCGATCGTTAAGCGTTTCGATCGCTCTCTGTATGATTTGCAGCAACTCAGCTTTGTCAAATTGTCGGGTCGGCATGAGTCCGCTGGCTGCTAGTGCCTTTACCTCAATGGCATTAGCACCTGTCTCTGCCGCACTCGGCGCAGCCAAGTTTACTTCTTTGCGACGGGCAAGGGTCCGCACTGCATTAAGTGCCACATTGTTTGCAATGGTAAACAACCAGGTTGAAAACTTGGCACCCGGCACATAACGTTTGCGCGACCGATAGACACGCAGAAAGACATCCTGGGCCAAATCCTCTGCCATGTCACGGCGTCCGACCTGATGCGCCAGCAGGGATACCAGTCGATTCTGATAGCGTTGCATCAGCTCTTCAAAGGCAGCCGCATTGTCGTCGTCGCGCACCTGGAGCATCAACCGCACATCTGGGTCTTGGAGCGTGTATCGCTGGGCCGTTGACTCGCTAATCGACAAGTGT
>JAKVCB010000266.1 GCA_022448345.1 Pirellulales bacterium | reverse complement strand
CATCCACTCGTACGGAAAAACCACTTATCTCAAGGAATCCCATCCGTCCCCAAAAGATTTGTATGTGCCCCGTCTACTTATGTTATGATTTTCTCCTGGAAAGATCGTCTGTCCACCGATTCGGGTAAGGCCGGTCTGCGGTGACAAGCACGGCTAGTGCTTGCTCGCTTTCAGTTTGACAGGAGAGAACGGAGCTGTCCGACTTACTTGCTCCTGTTGGCGCGACGGACAAGTGAATCCCAACGCGGATGCCGTATCGGATCGTCATGTCAAGATTTGAAATCCTGTCCTGTGTTTTCGCCCTTCTGGTAGAGTCACTATGAGAATTCCATCGCACAATATTTTTGTAGGGACGAGGCTGTGGTCGTTGTTCCTACTGGTTGGAATGTCCTGTTCCCCGGGTCACTGGGGACGGTATGTATACGCGGAGATGCAGTGACCGATTGTGTCAAATCGATCATAATTTTCGACCTCCAATCCGGGCTTTATTTGATCATTTCATTGACGGGTTCGCCAACGCAAAAGTTGCCGACCCGATAGAATTTGCTGGATCCACTTCGACGTTTGATTATTGTACAGTGAAGTCTTCAAACGTGACAGGAAAACCGTCGCCTTGGGGAGCACAGGCCATGACCCCGACTTCCAGGTGAGACAACTCTGTCAGAAAGGCTTGTCGTACGGTTTCAAACTTTTCCCCATCGTGTGAGAACGCCACTTGAAAAGTTTGTTGATGACGTTCTAGCTGGCACCAGAGAGAATCTGAGCCTTTGATCGGCATCACTGACCAATCTGACCAATCCCTGGTTACGACAGTACTGGCCAAATGAGCACCCTCGACATATTCGACACCGCATTTCAACCAGGTCGCTTGGTCAACTCGTGCCATCAAGCCCGCATGATCGTATTGTCCCTGATATTTTCCAGAAAATTTGACACGGGCGACAAAATCACCTTCAACAGTTTGAAAATAAAAGTGCCCATTGTCTCGAATTTGGCCATCGTGAGTTTTGCGCCAAAAATCGGTGCCCGCGTCCACCAGGAGGTGAATTGCCCTCCCTTGTTGTTCCCACTGTGCTGGCTCGTTTTGCCACTGGCAGCTGGCAAAATGTTTATCGGGTCGAATCGACATGAATAGAAAGTCCTTTTAGTTTCAAGTCACTCACTAAACTTTTCAATTTCACTATCGTAGCATGGGTCGAAGCCTGTGGAATGGGATTTGGAACACGTTTTCCCAAAGGTGACAAGAAGTTTTTTGGAACGAATGGAAAGTGCACGGTTGACGTTCAGCTTAATGACGGGAGGATTGGCGAGGCTGCAGTCAGTTTCTTTGTTCTAGAATATGGCAAGCTGAAGATTACTCACCTAGGCGACTCTCAACCCTACGTGCTGGCTGTCAAAACTGGGTCTAGGGAAAAGAGTTTCAGGCGACTTTTGTTTTCTTTGGGGATCATGACATTCAGGGATGAAGACGACCACTCTGTATTTACTGAACATCTAATTAAAAGCGCGAAAAAAATTCTCCCTTAAGGTTATTATCATAGATACGAAGAGTGAAAGCATGTGGAGTTTTTCTATTTAGTTCGGCGGCTTTCAAGAAGTACTCAAAGAATTTGTTAGCGGTTGGACGGTCCGGTGCTGTCGCGGTTGGCAGCACGAACGGACTCCGCTTGATTGAGGAACGCCCCTCGCGCCACACACGACTAGTACCGGACGCTGAACCTGACGGGTCAATGATTGCCTACGCACTGAAATAGATTCCATACCAGTCCTGGCACCATTCCCATACGTTGCCGTGCATGTCAAAAAGCCCCAGCGGACGAGCCCCAGAAGCTGACCTACGTCGACATCGACACGTTCCTGGACAGCTTCTGAACGCGCGCACCTCTGGAATGAGGGATTCACCGTGGTAGACTACCGGAAATCAAAATCCCTACCAGCTCTCCACAATATTTTTAGCTCGGACGGAAGAAAGAGACCACGTTGCGTATCACTGCCGACAAGGCCGGACGGTATTGCGATGGATTCCAACGACGCCATTTTCTGCAAATTGGCATGGCAGGGATGGGATCATTCACTCTTCCAGAACTACTGCGTGCCAAGGCACTGACAGCCAAGGCAGGTGCAGCCAAAAAAGACACCGCGTGCATTCTGCTGTGGCTCGACGGTGGTCCCAGCCACATCGACCTCTACGACCCGAAACCAGACGCTCCCGCCGAATACCGCGGTATGTGGAACCCGATTGCGACGAACGTCCCGGACATTCATATTGGAGAATTACTGCCAAAGCACGCACAAATCGCGGACAAGCTGGCGATCATCCGTTCGTTGCGGCACGGCGATACTGACCACGACAATAGCGACCACATGCTATTGACAGGACACTCTTTCAATCCGGGAAGTGACGCGGCGGTCCACCCTTCGATGGGTTCTATTGTGTCCCACCTACTCGGTCCTCGAAATCCAGATTTCCCGGCTTACGTCACCATTCCACGTGCCATGAGCCGCGGACGAAGCCCCGGTTATGCAGGACCGGTATACCTCGGTTCGCGATACGCTCCTTTTGAACCAAACGGCGATCCAAGTGCGGATAACTTTCATGTGAAGGACCTGAAACTTTACGATGGACTGACCATGGGACAGCTGGAAGATCGCACGTCACTTCTCTCTCGCTTGGATCAATCACAGCGAAACGTGGAAGCTGCGGGGATTTTGGATACGTTGGACACTTATCAGCAGCAAGCCTATGACTTGATCACCAGCCCATCCGTGCGCAAAGCGTTCGACCTCCATACGGAACCCTCGAAATTGCGAGATCAGTACGGTCGCCACACGATTGGCCAAAGCATGTTGTTGGCAAGACGAATGGTGGAAGCCGGCAGCACTTTTGTCACCGTTTACTTTGGCGGCTGGGACCACCATTGGAACCTGCAGCAGGGATTGGCAGGACAAGCACCTATTCTCGACCAATCCCTTTCCACCCTGGTAAAGGACCTGGACGATCGAGGCCGGTTAGAGCAAACCCTGGTGATGGCCTATGGAGAAATGGGGCGCACTCCGCTTATCAATTCAGGGCACGGCAAAGGCAACCCTGGACGCGATCACTGGGGGAATGCCATGTGTGCCATCCTGGCTGGTGGTGGCATTCGCGGTGGCCAAACCCTCGGCCAAACGACGGCCCGCGGCGAAGAACCGAGCAGTCACCCTCTCGGAGTCGGAGACCTGCATGCAACCATCTACGATATACTGGGTATCGACTTCACGACCTATTTGCATGATCGCACCGGCCGCCCTGTTCCGATCGTCGAACAAGGAGAAGTCTTACGAGAATTGTTTTAGCCCATGCCCTGCGTCTACCGCCTATCGACGGATATCACATTTCGATAAAGCCTTCTTCAGCTCGGCAACTTTAACCAAATTTGGTATTGACGGTCTTTCTGTCGAATGCGCCTGCCTTTGCAGATCCTCGAATTTGAGTTGAAGCTGTGGGATGACCTGTTGCGAAAGAGGCGTTTGCAAATCCCAAACTACATTGATAGGTCGTTCGCCATGCTACTCGACAAAATTCAACTTTT
>JAKVCB010000265.1 GCA_022448345.1 Pirellulales bacterium | reverse complement strand
CCGCTCAACCAAATGCGATCACCACCGAAATTCGGTCCTATTGCTTAGTCGAGCCATCGGTCTTGGCTTCGGGTTTAAATTGAAATGCGTACAACTTGGCTGCCCGCATCTTAAAATGCAACTTGATCGGTCGACCCGCAAGATGGGACAGGTCTGCCTTGCCCCGCCACCTGACTTCCCAGGCAACGTCGTTGCAGGTAATTTCTTCACAGTCCGCCAGTGTGTATCCGGAAATCGGCTGGTCGTTAAGGTCGCGTAGTTCCACAAAGATGGTCCCCTGACCACCAGCATTTTGATTCAGGACCAGCCGCCTTCCGGAAAAGACCAATGGTGGAGTCGTCAACGAGCCCCCCTGGTAATCTGCGTCCATCGAGACAAACCCATCCAGCCGCTGGCGAGTTCCGAAAATACCCAGGGAACTTTCTGCCCACCTCTTGAGGTCACCTTCCAATGGATATTCGTCGCGCATGGGAACCGTATCGTGAATCTGGGGGCTGGCCCAGTAGTAGCTATAGAGGTAATTGCCAACCTTGATGATCCCTCCCCCCATGGAGGTTCGGCCTCGATCCACTTCGTCCATCAGACCAAGTGGAACGTACTCCTTGCGATCGTAGCGATTCCAGTTAATCCCATCACGACTCAAGGCGATCACTGTTTGCAGGGGCCCATTAAGATCAGCAAAACCGGGAAACCATGGCTGCCGGGACGGATGAAAATGGCGCAGCGTCTTGAGATACATGATATGCACATCTTCGGCCCAAGGATATTGAGCAGGAAAACAGCTATAGAAGTCTTTGAAGCCATCCCACTTGTCTGCACTGACCACCATCTTCACGTCGCGCGCCGTTGCATAGGCAGTCGATCCATCATAGGCCGACGGGTAAACTCCTTCTTTCCATGGTTTCAGCAGGTCGTCCGCCGTCAGCCTGGCAACGGAGCGTAAATTTTCAAATCCCTTCCGCTGACCGGTTTGGTCATCGATATGGTCGACGAGTCCTTCCGGTGTACTGTATTTGAAACCCTTACGGTAGATAAATTGTGTGCCTTGCATGGAATGAAGCCGGCCACTTTCGACATTCTGACAGCGGATATAAATGAAATATTTTTGTGCTTTTTTGTCCCAATAAGCCCCAAAAAGATGTTCCGGTAAAAGTGGCAACAGGCGCACCCCATCTCCCTTGAAATGCAATCCGTCTGAGGAGTAGTAACCATAAACTCCTGACAGATCATCCGCGTTCTTTCCCTTGGTTTGAGGACTCAACTCATAGCCGTCGCCATCCATGAACCCAAAATTGAGTTCATGGAAGGCCTTGTAGCGACGCTCCGGCACGTCGTGCGGATCGTACACAATCATGGGAAAATCGGTACGAAAACCACTGACGCCTTGCACCGGTGGTGCGTGAAACATGTCGTACGGCTCTCCGTTAGGCTGCTGCACCTGAGGTTTTCCATTGGCATCGGTTGTTTCCAGGGTGACTTGCCCGGCTCGTTGTTCGACGTGCTTCCAATCGATTCCGTCATCCGACTCCATGCAATAGACATTCGATCCCAACCGCATGTAATACAACCGGTAACAACCTCGCTGTTCGTCATAGAAGGTCACCAGTGGAAACTGTCCACCGTCCTGCTTTCCATCTATGGTGAGCCTGACTTTTTGTGGCTGGTTAACTTCCTGCTGGATGTTTTTCGCTACATCGGTAAACTGGTCGTCGATAAATAGCTGCTTTCGATCAGAAACATCGCAAACATCCCCTTCACCGATTACGGTAAGTTTCACCGTTACGGCATGCTTCGGTTTTCTTCGACTGGCGGGATGAACCGTCAGCCTACCCTCGTATTGCCCGCTCTTCAGGTCCGCCGCGCTGACTCGCATTGCCACTTGCTGTTTGGAACCGTTGGCCACCCCACGACGGGTCGCCGGCAGGAGCCACTCGATATTTTCGGTGAGTTTCCACGGGAGGGGGTCCCCCCCAATCGCAGAAATCTCCAGTGCCGGCAGTTGCCCTGACGATGGGTTCCGCTTGTCGACAACCAGGCTCAAAACGGGAGGCCACACGCGCAATCCCGATGCTGCAAAACTCCCTGGCGGGATAAAATTCTCGGCATAAAGTGCTTGATCGGAAAACCTCATCTCGTCAATGAGACCCTGAAACTTTTTCATGTACCTGTTTTTTTCGTGAAGCTCGTGATGATCCCAGTGCTGCAGTGCGTCCCGCATGCCAATCTGCAACATCGGGTAGTGGGGAGGAAACACGACATCATCAACAAGATCACCTCCCCCAAAAACATCTTCCCAGAGGCCTTCAGCCTCGAATTGCTTCTTGCCGTCAAAGTAATGTCGAATTTGCCTGGCACTTGCATCGTATACCACTGCAAGGTGGTGAAACTGTTGATCAGCCTTCAGGTCCCCGGTAGGTCGGTTCCAGCCACGCACTTCATCGACCGGCAAGAGTCGATTCGCTACCTGCAACACGTTCGGCTGGTCAAGACCACCGGTTCGTAGTCTCGAGTTCTTGAACTCTTTGCCATTTCGAGTTTGCCCATATTCGATGTAATTGATGCCCGACAATCCCCAGATGCGGTTGTCGCCTATCATTTCCGGATGGGCTTTCAACCAGCATTCAAGAGTCCAGTCGGCATCGCCCGGATTCAGTGCCGCTTCGGCTTTGTACCGATGCGCTCCAACTCCATCCTGGTCCTTCATCAAATCAGGGTCCAAGGCATTGCCATATTTACCGCCGGTCACAATTCCTGAATCAGGTCCCAGGCTGAGATGATAGTTGTTACCACTGGAATCGACGGCCACCGACGCACCAGAGGGATCATCGAAAAGCCACAAGGCAACTGTTTTTGCTGTCGCCGACACTGCGCAGAGATAACAAATCAAAAAAAATCCGACCACAAACCTTACCGTGAATAAACGCACTTACCTCTCCTAATCCAATCTCGTTTTTTACCTTGACGAAAAAGCAGCCGTGGTACGCAACCGGTCGCCCGCAAACAGGCAGAATCCTCACCCGCTTCGGGCGTATACCTCCAGAAAGCAGTACACCGAAGACAGCTACGCCTCTCTTGGCATTTATAAAGGAATCCTCCCCATCTTTCCAGCGATTCCCTACTTCCCTACACGCTTGACGTTTTCTAAAAACGTTTCCGGAGTACCTTTTGCTGGTTGAATCCTGCTAAATGAAAGATCTCTCGTTTTTTCAAAACGAACTGCTACGACAACCCCGCCCCTTTAATGCTGACAACTCTGGTCATACCGGCAAAGAATTTGTGGCCATTCGACCACGTGGCTTGTCCGCGTTCGTTAGCCTCGTTGGCCTGATGCTCGGCACCCCGGCTGAATTTCCCAAAAGATTTTTTGTCGGTTGCAGGCCACGAATCTGGAGTCACAAAGTTACCGTGCTAACTTATGGCTCCGCCAATAAAAGCCAGCCGGCACAGTGCCCTTTCGCGCACTACTACAAACTGCGGTTGCCGGTTATTGGTAAGCCTGTTGGTTTTGTTTGACCTGGTTTTGTTTGACTTGGTTTTGTTTGACCTGGTTTTGTTTGACCTGGTTTTGTTTG
>JAKVCB010000264.1 GCA_022448345.1 Pirellulales bacterium | reverse complement strand
GAGGACAGCCAGTTCTCCGATGGCAAAGATCCAATCTTTGGTCTGGGCATTTCCCTGGCGGCGCCGATTCCAGAGTCGGGTGGCGGTGACTCGAAGATAGCGGGCCTGGTGACCTTGTCCCGCAAATCGCAAGGCACGCGATCCCGGCCGTGGCTGGTCGACCGCTGTCTGGTCTGCCAGCATATGAGGTTGCCGGAAAGATGGGTCGTTGGCAGCCTCGATTTTGAAGCGATGTGGAAAGCCAAAATCGGACCAGCCGTACTCGTGCGCCCCGAACAACAAGATCTGGTCAAGCGGCAGACTTTGCCCCAGATCGACCTGCACCCACTTGTGGGTTGCCTCTGTTTGGGCGACTTGGCTGTGGTATCCCATCGCCGGTGCGCTTCGCGCCGTAGCCTTTGCCGAGGACTTCTGGAGCTGTGTTTGAAGTTTCTTTTGCTGTTTTTCCAGTTTGCGAATGGGGTCTGTTTTCTTTTGCTCGATTTGTTCTTGTAATGCTGTTTGCTGCTGTTTCAGCTCTTTCAGCCGGGTAGCCAGCTGTCGTCGACGACGTTCGACCTGAGGATCGCTGTCATACGGTCTGTCCGCGCGGTCTAACGCTGCGAATACCGCTTGCAGACTGTAGTAATCGTGTTGCGAAATCGGGTCGAACTTATGCTGATGGCACTGGGCGCACTGGACTGTCGTGCTGAGAAAAGTCGAGATCGTCGTCGTTACCATGTCGTCCCGGTCCAGATGTCTGGCGACCTGGCCGTCAATTTTCGTTTCCGGTACTTCTGCGTGCCCAATAAAGTCCCAGGGGCCTGCTGCGAGGAATCCGGTAGCGGTAATCCCGTCTGTCGTGTTGGGCCAAAGAACGTCACCTGCGATTTGTTCGCGTATAAATTGCCGGTAGGGCTTATCCATGTTGAATGCAGAGATCACATAGTCTCGATAGGGCCAGGCGTTGGGCCTGGGTTTGTCTTTGTCATATCCGTGTGTGTCTCCGTAGTGCACCAGATCTAACCAATGCCGTGCCCATCGTTCACCATATCGAGGAGAAGCGAGCAAACGATCCAGCAGTTTTTCATAGGCATGTGGATCAAGATCCCGGACAAATCGGTGTATTTCTTTGCGTGTCGGTGGCAGTCCGAGTAAATCGAAGTAGAGACGGCGGATAAGCGTAGGACGATCCGCTGCGGACGAGAAACCCAAATCACGCTGTTCGAGCTGTGCCAACACGAACGCATCGATTGGTGTACGCAGTTCGTTTGCTCTGGTGATGGAGCGGAGTCGGGGAAGCGGTGGCTGATGAAGTGGTTGCAGAGACCACCAATTCAGATCTGCCGAGCTCCGCTCGGTCAAGATCGTGTTTTTGGGCCAGGCCGCGCCGCTCTGGATCCAATCTCGCAACTGAGCAATTTCCGTGTCGGAAAGCGGCGGGCCTTCTTTGGGCATTTCCGGGTCCGCACCACTGACGTAAGCCAGTAACAGGCTCTCGCCTGGCTTGCCGGCAACAATGGCCGGTCCACTTTCACCACCTCGTTGCGCCGCAGCGAACTGGGACAGCGATAACTTTCCCTGGGATTCTTGTTTGTTGTGGCAGGTAACACACCTGCGTTCCAGCAACAAGCGAACTTGCCGGGGCATCTGCTCTGCGGCTCGCACCTGAGTCCACAGTGGTGTCAGTCCGAGAATAAACAAGAGGGCTGTCAGCAGAGGTTGTGAAGTTGGCATCGGGAGAGAGCAGCCGAAAGAAGACCAGTGGCCAGTCAGTACTTTTTCCTATTCTACCTGGTCGCCCGTTCCTTGGGGATCCGGAAGTACGAGGTTCACGCCACCCCAATTGACAGAGTGAATTGACCGGTTTCACGACGGTTCTTAGGATCAAGGCAACCGGTAGACCTCTTTTGTTTGGAGGAGAGGAACATGTTGCAACGGTATTCACTACATTACCTGTCGCGGCATTACCTGTCGCGGCAAACAACTGTGCTTCCACTGATGCTGTGGTGGTTAGCGGGAGTGACTTGGGGAGTGAATCTGGCCGAGACCAAGGCCGCGGATCCAGTAGCCCAATACCAGCAGGCGGTGTTAATTCGCTTCGAGGGCACTATTTTGCCCTTTACCGAACACGTTTTTTATCGACATCTTGAACGTGCGCGGGCTGCGGGTGCCGATCTTGTGATCGTTGAAATTGACAGTCCGGGGGGACTGGTTGATTCCAGCCTTGCATTGGCGAATCGACTGTTGACTCTTGAGGATGCCAGGACAGTTGCTTACGTACGTAAACAGGCCATCAGTGGCGCCGCAATCATGGCCTTGGGATGCGATGAAATCCTCATGGATCCCGAGGCGCTGATCGGAGATGCGGGCCCCATCTTTCAAGATCAGGATGGAATGTTTCGGCATGCTCCGGAAAAGATTCGTAGCATCCTCGCCGCCGAAGTACGGAAGTTGGCAGCTGCCACCGACCGCCCGGAGGTATTGGCAGAGGCTATGGTCGATGCCAAGTTAGAGATTTTTCAGTGCACGCACCGCGAGTCGGGTGAAGTCCGGTTGATGTCAACTTATGACCTCGAGAATCAGGGAGACGCCGCGCTGTGGGAACAGGGGCCTCTAGTTCCTGAAACCCGCAAGGATCTGTTCCTGACGCTCAATGGTCGCCGGGCGTTTGAATTGAAATTGTCCGAAGGGTTGGCTGAGGATCAAATCGACTTGATCGATCGGTACCAACTGACAGCGGACATCATCGTCCTGGAGACCAGTGCAGTTGATGTGGCCATTTTGATTCTTAACAATTCCGGAGTTTCTGGGCTGCTCTTTGTGGTGGGTCTGGTGGCGCTCGCGATTGAGTTGAGTGCACCGGGCATCAGTTTCGGAGGGTTGGTGGCTGGACTTTGTTTTACGTTGTTCTTTTGGAGCCGCTTTCTCGGCGGCACATCAGGCTGGTTGGAGGTGCTCTTGTTCGCAGCCGGACTGCTTTTCTTACTGGCAGAAATATTCGTGATTCCGGGGTTCGGCATCGCTGGGATCTCTGGCCTATTGTTGATGGTGATTGCCTTGGTGTTGGCCAATCAAGACTATGCTGCATTAGACGGATTCTCCTGGCGATCGGTAACGGATTCGTTCTGGAGTTTCTTGACCGCAGGTGTGGGACTGGTCATCGTGGTTGTTGTCTTTATTCGCTATACGGGGCGCATTCCGGTGCTCGAGCGATTCAGCGGTGAGCCTTCGGAACCGGTTGCAACCGAATCTGCCGGTGTGCTGATTGGGGGATCCGAGGTAGCTCTGGCCCCGCTGGAGGTCGGGTTGTGCGGGATGGCGATCTCGCCGCTGCGACCGTCTGGCAAGATCATCGTGGGTGAGCGGGCAGTCGATGTCGTGACCGAAGGGGATTTCGTCGACTCGGGACGTGAGGTTCGCATCCTCAAAATAGAAGGAAACCGCGTTGTCGTGCGGGGCATGGATGCACCCCAGTAGTCTTTGCGTTCCAGTGGATCGTTTTGGATGGCTTTAGTCGTTAGTTGCTGCCGGCTACAATCAGGCGATACAGCAAGTCTGCATAATCCAAGTCGCTGGGGCGATTCAGCTTCATGCC
>JAKVCB010000263.1 GCA_022448345.1 Pirellulales bacterium | reverse complement strand
CGATTGGCTGTGGAACATCTGTGCCAGTTTCGTGGCGGGATCTGCTTCTGCATCGACCTGGACCCACGTTGGGTTGTCAAGTTGATCAAGAAAGGCTGGATGGAGCACTTGGAGGAGTACAAGAAACACTGCATCGATCAGGCACTCACCGTGTTATCTGCCGGCCACGATATCAAGTGTTTGTTTGCGACTCCCAAACTGCTGGAATCCCTCTGCAACGCGCTGGAGGAGAAGGGGCAGTCGTTTGCCGATACTGGCATTACGGGAATTTTTTCTGGGGGCACGGAGTTCACACCGCAGTGGACGCGATTCTGCATCGAAGAATTTTTCGGGGGCCCGCCCGCAGAGAGTGGCATCTACATGACGCCGACCTACGGCAATACATTGATGGGTCTGGCTTGTAGCAAGCCCGTGACCGCGGCAGAGGACTACAAGATCAGCTATTACGCTCCACAACCCAGGGCAGTTACGGAAGTCGTCGACTTTGATGACCCGACCAAGGTCGTGCCGGTTGGCGAAACAGGTCGTGTCAAACTGACCACCCTTACGAAAGAGTTTTTTGTGCCGGGCTTTCTGGAACGTGATGAGGGTGAGCGGGAAGCACCCTTTGATCTCTATCCATGGTATGGAGTTAGTGGAGTGCGGCCGTTCCACGGTTTCGCTTCACAGACGACCGTTGGCGTGTATTAAACGGCAGTGCAACAAGCGGGCGTCATGCGCCGCGATGTTGGCTGTTTCAGATCATTCGAGAACCGGGTTGATTTGCAACCGGTCCTGCAGGAGAAATTGCCGTGCTCGAAATTCCTGTCATCCGATGGGGTAAGCCTTACGAGTCACTCGAAGTGACCGACGTCCAACATTTCGCAACGGGTGAGCCGGTCGCGAAGGTCCATCAAGCCAATGGTGGAATTATCAAACGCGATATGCGGCATGCCCAAAAAGCCCGCGATGCCTTGCTGGAATTTTCCTGCGAGGAATTGATTGAGCGCCTTGGCGTTGCCGGCGATCACTACGAGACGGGTACCCTGGCGATTGGCAACGGCACGCAGTCTCCAGAGGAGTTTGCCCACCAGCAATCTTCCACGACCGGGCTCCCCGAGCACATGTGTCGTGCGAACATGGGAAAAAATTCGTTCGTGCTCAAGAACATGGGCAAGATACTGGACTGTTTGACCCGTGGTTTGCCACTGGACGTACTCACCCGCGGGTGGGGCATCGAAGACCGCGGTGTGGTCGTGAGCTACCAGTGTCAGTCCCCTGTTTTGGGTGCGGTTTTGCCTTCCAATTCTCCGGGCGTTCACACGTTGTGGTTGCCGGCGATTCCCCTGCAATTGGGGCTGGTACTGAAGCCTGGCCCCCAGGAGCCATGGACGCCTTACCGGATGATGGCTGCGTTTATTGAGGCGGGTATTCCACCTGAAGCGTTCTGCATGTACCCCGGTGAAGCAGAACCGGGTGCGGCACTTCTTGAGTCGTGCGACCGGGCCATGATTTTCGGAGGTACACCGACTGTCGAACGCTACCATGGCAACCCGAAAGTCCAGGCGCACGGACCCGGGTTCTCGAAAATACTGCTGGCGGACGACGTGGTCGACGACTGGGAACAGTACGTGGACATGATGGCGGAGAGTATTTACATCAACAGTGGGCGGGGTTGCATCAATTGTTCTGGTGTGTGGGCGTCGCGACACACCAAGGAAATCGCTGCTGCATTAGCAGAGCGAATTGGACCGATCGAGGCCAAACCACCGAGTGATCCAGAGGCGGGCCTGGCCGCGTTTACTGTACCGGGAATGGCCGCCGCGGTGTGGGGCATGATCGAAAGCGATCTGAAGGAAGCCGGGGTTACTCACCTGACAGAGCAGCATGGAGAGCGGCTTGTCGAACAGGAACGGTGTGCTTACTTGCGCCCGATGATTGTCCATTGCGAGTCGCCGGACAACGAAATCGCCAAGAAGGAGTATATGTTCCCGTTTTCGACAGTAGTTGAGAGTCCAGAAGATCAAATGTTGTCGCGCATCGGGCCGACGCTGGTAGGTACCGTGATCACGAAGAATGAATCGTTGATCCGCGCCGCGACAAACGCGACCCACATTGATCGCTTGAACATTGGTGCTATCCCGACTACCAAACTTAATTGGTTACAACCTCACGAGGGCAGTATCATTGATTTTCTGTTTCGGTCGCGAGCTTACCAGGTGCCTGACGAGATGTTGCCAGCCAGCTAGTCGGATGGCCGGGTGACTGCGGAGCAGCCCTGGTCCCGGCCGAGTTGTTCCCCGCCCCGCCTGGAATAAAGGACTGCGTGCCGGCGGTTAATGCCAGTGGTCGTATACCGAAAGAAAGATCGTTCTGTCGCATTTAAGCGGCGCGTTGCCGAAAGCCGCCCGGAACCTGCGTAGCCGGGACAGGGAGGCGTCGGTTGTAGTACGACGCCGGAATTTCCAGCCCATGCATGCTTTTGATAGTCAGCCTAGAACCAGAATTATTTTTGGCGCCGACGGACTTGCATCGCTGGGTGATTTGGCGGTCCAGGCGGGGGCGCACAAAACACTATTGGTCAGCGATCGCGGTGTGATTGCTGCAGGCCATACACAGCGCGGCATCGATGCGTTGCGCGCCGCAGATATCGAAGTCACGGTGTTTGATGATTTTGGCGAGAACCCCACCACAAAGGATGTGCAAAAAGGGGTTGCGGTCGCCCAGGCGTGTGCTCCGGAACTGCTCATTGGCCTGGGGGGCGGTAGCTCAATGGATTGCGCCAAAGGTATCAATTTCGTGTACACCAATGGCGGCACCATGCACGACTATTTGGGTGTCGGCAAGGCGAAACAGCCAATGCTTCCGATGTTCGCAGTGCCCACAACGTCCGGAACCGGTAGCGAGACACAGTCGTTTGCCTTGATTTCTGATGCGGAAACGAAGGTCAAGATGGCGTGTGGCGACAAGAAAGCGGCTTGTGCTGTGGCCTTGTTGGATCCGGTATTGACACTGACGCAACCCGTTCAGGTGACCGCGCTGACCGGGATAGATGCCCTGGCGCACGCCCTGGAAACATATGTGACGACAGCGCGGACACCGATGTCCCAGATGTTCAGCCGGGAGGCCTGGAGGCTGCTGTCAAGTCATCTCGCCTCGGTACTGGACGATGCCCAGGATTTAGAGGCTCGCGGAGGGATGCAACTGGGTGCGTGTTTTGCCGGCCTGGCAATTGAGAATTCGATGCTGGGGGCGACCCACGCGCTGGCGAATCCATTAACGGCGGAATTCGGGTTGATCCATGGGCAAGCAGTGGGCGTCATGTTGCCGCATGTGATTCGTTATAACGGCGTGCAATGTGGCGATTGGTACCAGGAACTCTTGCAGTGCCAGGGCGGCGAGTTGGCCGGTTACCAGGGGGTGAACCAGTTAGCCGACTGGGTTTCAGGGTTGTTGTCCAAGGCGGGTTTGAAGCAGTGCCTGGCGGATTGCGGTGTCCAACGGGAGAAACTCGCCCGGCTCTCGGAGGATGCGGAGCGACAGTGGACAGCGGGCTTTAACCCACGGCCAGTCAGCGCGGCCGACTTGTACGAGCTTTATTGCCAGGCCTT
>JAKVCB010000262.1 GCA_022448345.1 Pirellulales bacterium | reverse complement strand
AAAACAAAGACGTTCCGCCGGAAACGGAACCACCTGAAACCCAAGGTTCCCCACAAGATCCTTTTAAAGGGTTTCCTCAACCTGTGGAATTTACCATTCATCCTGGCGAAACCATTGCTGTCCGACTTTCTATCAAACGCAATGGCGGTGAAGAGGTCATCCAGTTTGGAAAAGGGGAGGCGGGACACAACTTGCCACACGGCGTATACGTCGACAATATCGGGCTTAATGGAGTGGTTGTCATGCCAGACAGTTCGGAACGTGTGGTTTACATCACTGCCGACGATTGGGTGACCGAACAGACACGTACGTTTTTTTTTGCGACCACTAATCTTGGAAATCAAGCAACCTGGCCGGTCACCCTGCACGTTCGCCAAAAGTAAACAACCAGGCAAATAGGACAACTAGAATCAGCCTGCCAGGTAAAAGCCTGGAGCGAGATACCGCATGTTGGCAGCACATCGCCTGCAGTGAAACGTGCTCATGAATACCCGGTTTGCCCTCAACCTTTCTCCAGGGGAGAATGCCTGGCCAACGATGATGAGCAGGCCGAATGACGAATAACAGACACCTGGCGTGGTGATACAGCGGAAGCTTTACCGTACAAAATTGGCAAACTCCTATTAGGGACAGTCGCATGGCTTACGGACTACTATCGATCGTTACAATTTCAGTCGCCTTACAGGCAGTTGCTGCAACACCGCAATTCGCTCCGAAAGAAACGGGGGGGATGCAAAGTTTGTTCAACGGAAAAGATCTCACCGGTTGGGATGGGGACCCCCGGCTCTGGTCGGTGAACAACGGGGCTATTCGTGGCGAAACTACGGCCGAAAACCGTGCCCACGGAAACACCTTCCTTATTTGGGAAGGAGGAAACACCAAAGACTTTGAATTGCGACTGTCGTTTCGATGCAACGAGAAAAATAATTCGGGAATCCAGTATCGTTCAACGCATATTAAAGACAAAACGGTACGCAACGACTGGGTGGTACGCGGATACCAGCACGAAATTCGCAACGAGCACCAATTGCCCAACGTGGCGGCTTTCATCTACGACGAGGGAGGCCGTCGGGGCCGGTTGTGTCTCGTAGGCGAGAAAGCAACCTGGGACAACGACGGCAAGATGGTCGCCCAAACGCTGATCGATGAAGCTGAATTTCAGAAACTGTTCCGGCTCAACGGCTGGAATGATGTTGTGATCGTCGCCAAGGGCAATCGCATCCGGCATTATCTCAACGGCCGGCTAGTCCTGGACTTCACCGACAACCACCCCGAGTTGGCCTTGTTTGATGGCCAGCTTGCCTTGCAGCTACACGCCGGAAAACCGATGTGGGTTGAGTTCAAAGATATTCGCTTCAAAGAGATCCAGTAGCTGGCCAATCCGGCCGCTTTCAATCCGGCGAATGCTTTGCGCCAATTGATGACCTTGCCCCTTCGCGCCCAGGAAGTCGGCCAGTCGTTTTGCCTTAAGAACCCTTGGCAAACGAAAACTGGCGTGGTTGGGCAACCCTCTTCCAGTCGGTGGTCGCCATGATGATTGAATTGGTCAGCGATCCGGCATTGAAGGCGATTTTGTCATATTGCTGCCCAACCGAATCGTCTGCAAACAACTCCAGTGGAAGAATGGGACGGCCAAAGGGAGGAACCGACCCAGGGACCAAACCAGTCAGGTCAAAAAGCTCATCTTTGGTGGCAAAACGGATTTTTTTCACCTTCAATTCACGCTTGATGGCCGCCGACGCCAGCTTCTGATCGGCCGGCAACACAAACAGGCCAAACTGGTCATCAATCCGGGCAACGATGGCTTTCGCACCCACACCAAGTGGTTCACCGCGAGCCTGTGCCGACTCCTCGCTGGTAAACGTGGGCGGGTGCTCCACCTGGCGAAAGAGACACCCTTCCTGCTGAAGCGTTTCGCAAATCTGCTGAAGAATTTTTACGCTCATGGTACACAACTGCTAAAACAGATTTTCTTCTCTTCCTGAAGACCTGGGTTCTAGGATTCTTTTTTTATGCTCGTGGCATATGGTTTGTTTCTACTCGCATTTCCTGGCGGGTTTGAAAAATATTTTCCCCGGCTGCCAAAATCGAAACATCACTTTTTCGGAAATCCGGCCACTGATCCCGCGGAAAAAGTCACCACGCCCTAATCAGGAAATAAATTCGCGGAGCCGATTTTACCCCGCCAGACCTTCGTACTACAATTGGGGCCTGGCCATAACCGACGAAACGCAGTGGCCTCTACTCGAGATGAACATTATGTCCCTTTTTCAACCTGGCGAGTCGCCTTATTCCACCAGGAAAAGATGGTTCCTGTTGTTTTCTTTTGCACTGCTGGTGTTCTTCGAGCCTGGTGGCACTCTTTCCTCCAAAATTATGCCCAACGGCCTTCACCTCAGCCCAACCGGCTACCAGCGCTGGGCAACGGCGATCGAACCCCATCTCGAGAAGTTGGGATTTTAACCCCCCATGGCTCGTTAACCCCCATTGATAGAGGATGCTTTTTAATGACAACGGCCCGTTCAGAAGAGAAAGTTTGCCTGGTCACCGGTGGAGGCTCAGGCATTGGTCGGGCCGTGGCCCTGGCATTGGCCAACGCGAATTGCATGGTCGTCGTCAGCGGAAGACGGGAAGAGGCCCTTGCCGAAACCGTCCAATTGGCAGGAACTCATAGCAACCGGGTCATTCCTTTACCAGCCGATGTCGCCCAAGCGGACTCGGTGCGGCAACTGTTTGCTAACACCTGTGAAAAGTTTGGCCGGCTGGATGTACTCTTCAACAACGCGGGAATCCATCTCCCTGCGACTCCACTTGAAGAAATTCCCCTCGACCAGTGGCAGCAGATCGTGGCTGTGAACCTCACCGGCACCTTTCTTTGCATGCAGGAAGCCTTTCGCATAATGCAGCGCCAAAAACCACAGGGAGGGCGCATCATCAACAACGGGTCGATATCGGCGCACGTTCCCCGTCCCCATGCTGCTGGCTACAATGCCACCAAGCATGCGGTCACGGGGCTAACGCAGTCAGGATCGCTGGAAGGACGAAAATACCATATTGCCGTTGGGCAAATTGATATCGGAAACGCAGAAACTCCCATGTCGAGCGAGTCGCTCAAGAAGGGGGCAATGCAAGCGGATGGCAAAATCCGACAGGAACCGAGCTTTGATGTTACCCATGTGGCAGAGGCCGTGCGCTACATGGTCGAATTGCCGCTGGAAGCCAACGTGCCGTTTGTCACGGTGATGGCAACCTCCATGCCTTACATCGGTCGCGGATGAACAGGTGAGAAAAACGGTTCTCAGACCAGGTTCCAGCCAGGCCGGTACGAACGACGAATCAACGGGGCAGCTTCGGGCACATTGCGGACTCGCAAATTGTCTGCATCCCAGTTCAGCTTCTTACCGGTTCGAAACGCCACATTGCCCAGGTGGTTTGCTTCGGTGAGCTTGCCGGCATATTCAAAATTGCAGGTTGTCGGGTCACCTGTCTTGCAGGCATGAATCCACTCGGCATAATGGCCCAGTGATTTCGGAATTGTCGGTTCAGGTCGTTTAAAATCAACCCACTCTTTTTCGGGCAGCAGCACATGCTTGCTGT
>JAKVCB010000261.1 GCA_022448345.1 Pirellulales bacterium | reverse complement strand
GATGAATCTAGCAAGAGGCATCGTTTTGCATGAAAATGCATTTCGAAAAACACCCGTAGGAGGAATCGTGATTTTGGAAGGCCCACCTGCCTACTGTCGACCAGACGCTTATGCTGCATTTCAGAAAGCAGTTCGACGAATTGATTCTGAGGAGGGATTGCTGCGTGCCGCATTTGCGATTTCTCTTCATGATCGTCCTCAAGATGACTTCTTGGTTGCCGAGGCTACAATCGGACAATTGGCGAGAACCGTAAAACAACGGGTCAGCTCAGACGCACCGCAGGCTATCCAGGCGCATCTTCACGATGTGCTGTTTGACGTGGTTGGCTTTAGCGGGAATGTCGAAGACTATTACGATCCGGCCAACAGTTATGTGGGGGAAGTGCTGAGGTTGCGTCGTGGCATCCCGATCAGTCTTGTGCTTGTGTACAAAGCAGTTGCGCGAGAACTGGGCATCGCGGTGCATGGAATCAACGCTCCAGGCCATTTTTTAGCTGGCGTTGAATTACCCGAATATGGGCAGCCGGCGTCACAAGGCCTGTCCTATGTCGACCCATTCTACGGAGGAGCCCTTCTTAATGAACGGGAGGTGTTCGACCGAATCGAACAGGTGACCGGACGCAATGTGCAACTTGCGGAGCCCGTGTTGACGAAGGCCACTCATCGGGAATGGCTTGGTCGGATGCTAAATAACCTGCAGGCGGTGTTTGCAAGTAAGGGCCGTGAGCGAGACCTCTATGCCATGCAAGAACTACAGCAACTCCTGGGTTAGGAGGTAAATTTGTTTGAAAATAATGAACCCGATTTGGAAAAGGTACGTAAAATAGAGGGATGCATTTTACGCGTGCTTGTTCTATCGCTCTTGCCTTCACGACGATCTTTCGATTGGTCGTTTCGCCCGCTACTGCCGACGTGATCGTCTTGGCAAATCGGTCTGCCCGAACCATTCCGGTTCGCGTAACTCCGGTCTCAGCTCGTCCGCAAGATTTGACCATGGCGGCCGGTGAGGTGGCGCCTTTTTTTGTGGATGGACAGGCGCACTTGAATTTTCAGGTGGAAAACCAAACCAAACGGTACTTGCTTGATGCCAATAGTGCTTACTATTTCGGCACTTTGGATGATGGGCAGGTTGATATGCACAAAATAGGTCTGGGCGGTGATCGGGCGACCGCGAACGGGCGCGCGTTACCAGGTACGGCCTCGACGTCCTCAAGCGTTACGATACCAGTTACGATTTTTGTGGATGAGGAAGAAGTGGCCAGGCAAAACGTTTGGGAACGGCGTCTCCGGCAACGGGTCGCACAGGCGTCGGAAATCATCGATCGAACCTGTCGACTGAAATTCAAGGTCGTGGGCGTGAGTACGTGGAGATCGGATAACCACGTACACGAGTTTGTGAAATCTCTGGCCGAGTTTGAAGAGAAGGCGGATCCGTTTCCAGGTCAGGTCGCGATTGGATTTACCAGTCAATATCAAGTACCGCGGGGTCGGGTGCATTTGGGGGGAACCCGCGGGCCATTTCACTCGCATATCTTAATACGTGAATGGTCGCGTCATGTGGGGGAAGCCGAACGCCTGGAATTGTTGGTTCACGAACTAGGGCACTTTTTGGGTGCATCGCACAGCCCGGAGTTAACCAGTGTAATGCGTCCGGTGCTTGGTGATCGAAAGGCGCTGCATGCCAGCTTTAAGATTCAGTTCGATCCTGTGAATACACTGATTATGGCCATGGTGTCCGAAGAAGCGCGCCGCCGCGGGGTGCGAGATTTTAAGGGCTTGACGAGGGGAACGAAACACCGGTTGCAACAAATTTATGGCGGCTTGAAAGGGGAACCATCTCGAGACAACGTGGCCCGGAATAACGCGCGGGAGGGTGACCCGTTGGCAACTTCTCCACTCGTGTTAGGAACGAAGGATATCTTACAGGCATTGGTTACTGCAGCCCAGGAAAATAGCGAGCTTCCTTCAAAGGGAGAGGCGGGGCTACCGGAAAAGACATGCTTTGAAGGAGACGCATTGACGGAGTATTACTTTGAGAATGCCGCCAGGGTCAGCCGGGACTTGCCCGCCGACGTTGCCCCTACTGCTTTTTTGTTTGCGCTGGCCATTGGGCTCGACGACAGGGATACACTTGCAAAGCTCCCTCAAACCAAACGTCTTGTTGCCAGGGTGGAGTCGGTCGGCCAGCGGGCGGTGCGTAAGGCGTTTTTGGGAAAGCCCACCATGCGAGGGCGAAATGACCTGCTAAAACACTTTGTGATATCAGCCTATCTTGCCGCTGTGCAGGACGCCGAAAACGTGGAAGCCACCGGCTTGTTGAAAGAGCTCAGCGACTGCCGTCGTGGTGGTACCGGATTTAGCTTTGCGGATTTAGCTGCCAATAAGGCGGGGATTCTTTTTGCAGCTGGGATTTTAAACGGACGGTTTGCTTTGGGTCAGGTTGCCAAGAGGTTTCGCGTGGACCAGTTTATGCCGGAGATTGGAGATTTGCCCGAGGGGATTTCGTTCGCGCAGCTGTGGGCCCAATTTGGTAAGCAGGATGATGATCGATTTCAGAGGCAACTTGGAGTGATTGATTGCCTGGTTCTTGGTTTGGCCCCCTACAAAGCGGCGCGTGACGCCAGCCTTGCTCCAGAGGCAGGGCGGTCCTTTAGAGTTGATTCGAACGAGGTCAGCGGAAAACCGTGAAAAGACCAGTGGCGCGTGGTCGCCCTGGAATACCTGCGGGTCTTCTGAATTGGGTCCATTTTATTGTGACGGGCAATCGGATTCGGTGATGATGGTTGCTATTCGTAATACGCCTTTAGCTATAGGTGTTCATCCCTCGGAAGGAACCGTGTTGCTTCTTGGGTTCCTAGAAGGAATGGTTGGAGTCCATTAGGTTGTCGGCTTTATCCAATATGGCCGATGGCCCAGTTCTCGGGCGGAAGCAGTCTGGTGCGAGTAGCGGTAATCCTCGCGTCGCATTTTCGTCGTCGACTCTCGACCCTGTGGCACCACGTTCGTACAATGTCGGCTGGCGAGTTCAAAGAGGTGTGGCACTTTGGGGTAAACTAACAGGAGGTATTAGAGAGAAATGTCCAACGGTAGATGTGACTTTGGCCTGATTGGCCTGGCAGTGATGGGGGAAAATCTGGCTCTCAATGTGGAGAGTCGTGGCTACCACGTGGCTGTTACCAACCGGACGGCGAGTAAAGTAGACGATTTTATTTCAGGGCGGGCGGCTGGCAAGCAGTTTGTAGGATGTTATTCGCTGGAGGAGCTTGTGGCGAATTTGGCCGCACCTCGGAAAGTGATGTTAATGGTCAAGGCAGGGCCCGCCGTTGATGCATTGATCAACGAACTCATTCCATTATTGTCGCCAGGGGACATCATCATCGATGGCGGCAATACCCATTTTTCGGATACCGAGCGGCGCACGAAGGAGGTTGAAGCGGCGGGGCTACTCTTTGTCGGAACGGGAGTCTCTGGTGGAGAAGAGGAACCTTCTGGCCCGCGCCAGGGCGAACAAAGCCGTGGGAAGATTGAAGTCGTTGATGGGGAAGAAGGAATAAAGATTTGAAATAGTTTCTGACAGATTCCTACATGTTAATTCTTCATGTTCGTGCGTGTGTCTGTATGTGAAAAGTTAAA
>JAKVCB010000260.1 GCA_022448345.1 Pirellulales bacterium | reverse complement strand
CTCTTCTTCTTTCTCCACCAATTCGCTACAGATAGCAGGCTGGCGATCGCAAAGTGCTCGAAACGACTTCACAATCATTTCTGCAACGACAGACGACTGAGATAAAATTTCCCGCTCCAGCGATTCGAGATCTCGTTCTAAATGCTTACTCATTTTGATACTTACTTCGTGTTTTTCATAAACTCAGAACTCCGCATCCATTGACTGGCAGAAACGAGCGGGGTCCAACGAGGTTCCACAAATTCCCGCACCAGCCTATTTCCCCGACCTGGCACCCTGTTATCCAAATCTTCCGGTAATGTAATCCTCAGTCTTTTTTCTGACGGGATTGGTAAATAGTTCTGTTGTCAAACCGGACTCAATCAAAACACCTTGAAAGAAAAATGCGGTTTGATCGGAAACTCGTGCTGCCTGTTGCATGTTATGTGTGACAATAACAATCGTGTAGTTATTCTTTAGTTCGAAAATAAGATCTTCAATGCGTGCAGTCGAAGCAGGATCGAGCGCTGAGGCGGGCTCATCCATCAACACCACTTCCGGGTTTGTGGCCAGTGTCCTGGCAATGCAAAGTCGCTGTTGCTGGCCGCCGGAAAGCTGCAAAGCGGGGTCGTCCAACCGATCTTTTACCTCCTCCCACAAGGCAGCCTGCTTGAGCGACCTTTCTGCAATCGCGTGCAACTCGTTGTGCTTTTGGATCCCGGCAACCCTTGGACCGTAAGAGACATTCTCGAAAATCGACTTCGGAAAAGGATTGGATTTCTGAAATACCATGCCAACTTGTTTTCGGAGATCAACCACGTCGACCTTTGGACCCAATATGTCTTGGTTGTCGAGCAGGACCTCACCCGAAATTCGGGTACCTTCGATCATGTCATTCATCCGATTGAGGCAACGCAAAAATGTACTTTTGCCACATCCGGAAGGACCAATCAAAGCCGTAACACTCTTTTCAGGAATTTCCAGCGTTATATTTTGCAAAGCATGATTAGATCCATAATAGAAATCGAGTTCGCGAACCGAGATCTTGCGCAACTTGGCTGCCAACTCGTCGGCGGTGAAAACGTGCCGGTCTTTTTCGATATTCGGAGGTTTAATTGCCACAGGTCCGGTTTGTAAAACGGTTTCTGACATGTGATTATTCTGTTTGCCTTACTCAATGATAGCCTAAAGCAAACTTCCTTGTCTCACCAGCGGTTATGACGACCATATCTGTATCGGATCAAGATCGCCCCCAAGTTAATCACGATCAGTACCGTCAAAAGTACAATAATCGCTGCAGCAGCCAGATCATGGAAATCGGCTTTCGCATGGCCTGCCCAATAAAAAATTTGTACTGGTAATGCACTGAACTCGTCCATCGGCGTCGTTGGTGTGAAGGTCATGAAGGTGGCAGCACCAACCGCAACCAGCGGAGCTGCTTCGCCCAAAGCACGCGACACTGCCAGAATGACTCCCGTCATGATCCCCGGTGTGGCTGCTGGCAACACCTGGTGCCAAACAGTCTGCCAACGGGTAGCCCCTAACGCATAAGACGCTTGGCGAATCGAGCCCGGGACTGCGCGGAGTGCCTCCTGGGCAGCGAGAATCACAATTGGGAGCACCACCAGCGTCAGTGTTAAAGCACCCGAAAGTACACTCCTCTCCAAGGCTAATGCCCGGACAAAGACTGCCAGGCCCAGCAAACCGTAAACAATCGAAGGCACTCCTGCCAAATTGGCTATGTTCAATTGGATCAACCACACCCAACGCTTCAAAAAGCTTGTGGGAGCGTATTCCTCCAGGAAGACTGCCGTCCCCACACCAATCGGGACTGAAAACAACGCGGTCAACCCAATCAGCCATAGACTGCTAACCAACGCCGCCTTAATACCTGCTTTCAGAGGGAAACGCGAAGGGAAATCCGTCAATAAATGCCAGCTGAGCCACGGAATACCGTGATAAAGAACGGTGGCCAATAAAGCGAGCACAATCAACACACAGAGTACGGTAGTCGATGCGCACAACAGGGCAAACATCCGGGACATCCCTTGGCGTCGCCGGCGGTACCGTTGTGACTGGACGGAATTGGTGACAGAACCGGTCATATTAATCGTACTTCTCACGCATGCGCCGAAGAATCAACTGTGCCAGAAGGTTCACAACAAACGTTGAAACAAACAGGGTTAAACCGACTGCGAAAATTGTGCGATATTCGATCGTGCCAGCTGGCGTATCGCCCTGACTGATTTGCACAATGTAGGCGGTCATCGTCTGGATGCTCTCCAGCGGATTAAGAGTCATTTTTGGAGTCCTCCCGGCAGCAAGAGTCACTGCCATGGTTTCGCCAATAGCTCGTGAAGTTGCCAATAAAAATGAGGCAACAATCCCGGAGAGCGCTGCCGGCACAACCACGCGCACAATCACGTCTAACTTCGTGGCCCCTAAAGCGTAGGCAGCCTCGCGGAGTGATCGCGGCACGGACCGCAACGCATCCTCACTCAGCGAAACAATCATCGGTAGAATCATGAACCCAACAACGATCGAAGCACTGGCCGCATTAAAAACTCCGGCTGACTCAAACGTACTACGGATCAAGGGGGAAACAGCAACCACGGCGACATAACCAAAAACGACTGACGGGATACCGGCTAGAATCTCCAGGACCGGCTTGACGACTTCGCGAACGGACGGTTTGGCATATTCGCTGAGGTAAATAGCCGTTGCCAGACCAATCGGAATGGCAACCAAAGCTGCGCCGACTGTGACCAACAGTGTGCCGCAAAAAAGCGGCAGGATGCCAAAGTGTCGTGGTTTTAGCAAAGGTGTCCATTTGGTTCCCGTAAGGAACTCAATGAGCGACACATCCCAGAAAAAGAGCAAGGACTCAAAAAGCAGGATGACCACAATCCCGATTGTTGTCAGAACAGAGACCAAGGTGCAAGCGCCCAGCAAAATACCAACCACGCGCTCAACAAACCAACCCGACCTCCGAAGAGACGTCTTGGCCTTCCCTGCCGCGTTACTGGTACTGTGCATCCCTGGTAAAATCTCGTGGTAAACTTCCGCTGACTTGGTAACTTTTAATCGCGTGTCTTGCTAAACCACTCTTTGCTACGGGATCCAATTGCAAAACCACCTTATTGCTTACTGACTTGCAATTTTGGTACCCGTGGATGCCTCGAAGGCCTCTCTGTTTTTCTTAGCAACCTCATCCGAGACCGGTACGTAGCCAACATCGGTTGCGAGTTCAGCTGCCGAGTCGAGATAGAAATTGACGAACTCCTTAACCTCGGGTCGCTCTAACGAAGCTTTGCTGACGTAAATAAACAGAGGCCGCGAAAGTGGTTTGTAAGTATTGTCTCGTACCGTTTTTGCAGAAGGTTGGATGCAGTTACCGTCACCCGAATCCACAGCCAACAACTTGAGCTTGTCGGTGTTTTCGGCATAGTACGCATACCCGAAGTAACCAAGAGCATACTTGTTGCCATGGACACCGATAACAAGCATGTTGTCATCTTCGCTAGCTGTGTAATCAGGCCGGCTTGATCGCTCCTCGCCCACAATTGCTTTCGTAAAATAATCGAACGTACCAGAATCAGTACCGGGACCAAATAATTCGATTTCTTCTTGGGGCCAAGCCGGATTGAGATCACTCCAGTTGGATATG
>JAKVCB010000026.1 GCA_022448345.1 Pirellulales bacterium | reverse complement strand
CGGTTGAACAGGGCAAAATACCAGCTCAGCCCATCCTTGATTTCCCCCTGCCCGCGAATCGGATCGCCCCCCTTGGGACTCTCAATCTTGACCACATCCGCGCCCATGTCCGCCATCAGCGCCGTACAAAACGGCCCGGCTAGAATTCGGGTCAGATCGACAACGCGTATGCCCTCTAATGCACCCATGGTTTCCTCGCATCTTTTTTGTGTTGGCGACTGTCGCCAGGGCCTACGCAGGGCCTACTCAGGGCCTACTCAGGGCCTACTCAGGGCCTACTCAGGGCCTACTCAGGGCCTACTCAGGGCCTATCCAGGGCCTACCCCTTGGCAGTGGCAACCTCATCGGTGCCGCGCGCCTGCAGGCGGGGACCAGCCTTCATGACCTGGCCGGGAAGGTCGCGTTTCATATGGCTTTCAATGTCCCGCGCCAGTCGGCAGAGCGCCTCAAGGTCAATGCCCGTCTTGTATCCCACTTCATGTAGCAAATAAACCAGATCCTCGGTACAGATATTCCCGGTTGCGCCGGGCGCAAACGGGCAGCCACCAAGGCCGGCAAAGGAACTTTCAAACCTGGTGACTCCCAGTTCCAGGCCCTTGATGACATTCACCAGGCCAATGCCTCGCGTGTTGTGAAAATGGAGGCTGATCGGCAACTCCGGCACCGCTTCCCGGATGGCGGTGACGGCCCGTTCGACTACCGGCGGGGTTGCCATCCCCGTGGTGTCGCCAAGTCCGATGCCAATAAATCCCATATCCCGGTAATGTTTGGCAAGATCGACCAATCGCTCTGAGGGCACCTCTCCTTCAAAAGGGCACCCCACCGCGGTGGCAACAACCCCATGGACCGGAATGCCCGCTTCACCAGCGATCCTGGCAACCAGTTTGAACCCGGCCAGGCTTTCAGAAATGGTCCGGTTGACATTTTTCAGGTTGTGGCTCTCGGAGGCCGAGAGAAAGACCACCATCTCGTCGACCTGGGCCTCGGCGGCGTTTGTGGCGCCCCGCACATTGGGAACCAGGGCCGCCATGGTCGTGGTTTCGCATCGCTTTGCGCGGCCAATTACCTCGGCCGCATCACGGAGCTGGGGAACCGCTTTGGGGGATACAAACGAGGAAAACTCAATCCTCGAAACCCCCGCATCCACCAGGCGGTTGATCCACTTGACCTTGACGTCGGTGGGAACGAATTTCTCCTCCGATTGCAGGCCGTCGCGCGGACCAACCTCCGTTACGGTAATGAAGTTTTCTGCCTGTGGGCTGTCCATATTTGTTCTGGCCTCTATGGGAATGATAAGTCTACAAACGGACGATTCCCCAGACCACCCAAATTTTTTTCGACCTGACGCCGGGCGAACTGCTTTGGGGTCGCGCAGCAGATAACAGCCACCGTGAGAACCGCGGACCTGGATGATTTTTAGGCGGCGCTCAATTTGCCGTTTGTGAAACGCACCCGCAGAACCTTATAATAATTTCTCTCCCCCCTCCTCGAGCGACTTTCTCGAGCGACTTTTTTGACACGTCAGCCGCTGAACTACCCACCCCTCGTACCAGGAAAACTGCCATGCTCCCCCGCGCATCAAAACCTAAGATCGATCGCCACTGGGAGGTGCTTTGTGAACAGATTGGCCACCGTACCGCAGGCACCGCAGGGGAAAGCCAGGCTGCCGACTATATTGAAAAAGAATTGCACCGGCTGGGGATGGACCAGGTGGAGCGGCAGGAATTCGAGTTTCCCAACGCGAGCAGTTCCGGTTGCACACTGAAAGTCAGTAAAACCGGAGGCAAACGGGCAACGCGCCCTGTGCGCAGCGTGCGGCCGCGCACCTACGGGTCCAGCACGCCGGGCAAGTCGGTTCGCGGCCCCCTGGCCTACCTGCAGTCGGGGTTGCCGCTTGACTTCAAGCAACCGCTGAAGGGAAAAATTGGCCTGTTGATCGGCGCATTTGCCCTGGCCGATAAGCGAGTCCAGCGGCGGGCCATGCAATCAGGGCTGAAAGCACTCTTGTGCGTCGATATGCGTGTGCCGTTCGCCTGGCCCACCAGCATCGGGGCCGCCCCGCAGTGGATGGACGGCTTTACGATGCCCTCAGCGGGAATCTCGTATCTAGACGCCATCGAACTGGTCGAACAATTGCCCCTGCAGGCTGAACTGGCAATTCGCTCAAAATTTTTTCCGTCGGTGAGCCAGAATATTATCGCCGAAATCAAGGGGAGCCAGCACCCCGACGAAGTGATCGTGGTCAGTGGCCACCACGACTGCGTGGAGGAGAATGTCGGGGCCGACGACAACGGCAGCGGCGTGATATTCGTCCTGGAGCTTGCCCGGATTTTTGCCAAAAGTCGACCCCGACGGACGATACGCCTGGTGAGCTACGGTGTCGAAGAGCGACTCAGCGTCGGGTCGTATCTTTACATGCGGTCGCTCACCAAAAGACAACACCGCCAGATCAAGTTCGTGATCAACGCTGACAGCATTTCCTCAACCGTTGGCACCGACGTTCTGCGGGTGACAGGCACGCCTCCGATGGAGGAACTGGCACGAAGGGTCTGGAAGTCGCAGCAGCATCCGGCGGAGATCAGTGCCAAGGTGCACGCCTATTCGGACCATTTTCCACTGAACATTGTTGGTACCCCTTCAATCAGCCTGGGCCGGCCTGGCATCGAAGGGGGAGGCTGTTGGCAACTGCACAGCCCGCACGACACGGTGGAACACGTTTCTGCAGCCGTCCTTGCCCGCAATATCGACACGTCGGCCGAATTCATAAAGCGCGTGGCCAACGCAAAGAAGCTGCCCTTTGCCAGGCGCATTGAGCCGAAACTCGCCCACGAAGTGGCCACGATTGCCCGTGATGTCTACTACCATCCCTGGTCGCCTGAGCGATTCAACTACGACCGCTAAGGTGGGTCGCCTCGCCCACACCACAAAGAGCCTGGCGAGCCTGGTCCTTTTGACGTTTATCCTTCTGCGGCAGGATCCGCCGGGCCACCTGGCATGCCGGGCGGCTTCATGAACGGCAGTCGGGGGACCTGTTCGCACAGTATGCCGCCATCGACCACAATGTTCTGGCCGGTCACGTAGCTGCCCGCCGGTGAGGCCAGAAAAATGACCGCACCCACACAGTCTTCGACCGTCCCAAACCGGTGCCCCAGGGGAATATGCTGGCAGAAGTAGTCTTCAAATCCCTCCGCCAGTGGAAAATCCTCGGCGATTTCCGTGGCAATCATTCCAGGGCAGAGGCTGTTGACGGTAATGCCATGCGCGCCCAGTTCGATTGCCAGGCTTTTGGTGATCATCTCAATCGCCCCTTTCGAGGCGTTGTAGTCGGCCAGGCCAGCTTCGGCCACCAGGCCATTGACGCTGGAGGTATTGATGATCCGGCCGGAAGTCCCGGCTGCAATCATCCGCTCGGAGACCGCCTGCGACAAAAAGAAAACCGCATCGGTGTTGATCGCCATCACGCGCCGCCATTGTTCGACCGAAATCGCGTTGAAATGTTCCTGGGAACCAATTCCCGCGTTATTGACAAGGATGTCGACGCGGTCCAGTTGGTCAAAAACCCGTCCCGCCAGTGCCGCCAGCTGATCGGTCTCTTGAAGGTCCTGGTGGAAAAACCACGCCTGCCGGCCCAGGGCGCGAATTTCATCGAGTGTGCTTTGTGTCTCCTGTTCGGTGGCGATATCGACAATCGCCACGTCGGCCCCATGCTGGGCCAGGGCGATCGCGATCCCCCGTCCGATTCCGCGACTCCCCCCGGTAACCAGGGCCGTTTTTGTATCCAGGCTGAACCGTTTGTGGGCATTCATTGTTGAACGTGTAATCTCCTGTGACCGGTAAGTTTTTTTTCGGGGGGGCGATCATCCTGCGGTGGTGGAAAACCAGAAGCACATCTCGCCCATCCACCCGGTCACCGCCGCGGCAGCGGACCAGGGTTGGTTCGGAGTCCTTCGATAGGGACCATCCATCAAGCTTCGCACGACTTGTGGCTTCCAGTCTACCGGCTCCTGGCCTACAACCTCCAGCGGTCAACTGGTGAAAAACTCGCAGCCGGTTTAAAAAACGGGAAACTGCTTGGTTGGCCGGAGTCCGATACGTTATGCTGGAATTTATACGGCCGGTAGCTGGTAATAAGCCAACGGTCAAAGACCTCAGCAGACGGTAAAGCTGTTTTAAGGCCATCCAAGAGCGGGCTTGGGGATCGTTCTCCTGCTCCGTCCGGCAGATCTTTCCAGCCATGATCCACCGGATGCAAGTTGGCTTATCGGTCGCCGAGGGCGGTGGTCGAGTCCCGAGCGGCTCCGTGCGGGGGCGGATCCAGCCAACGGAGAGCTGCCTTAAAACGCCTTTAAAAAAACGCAAATGGACGCCATGCGAATTCTGTTTCTGATCTCTGTTCTGACGGGGCTCTCTGCGGGAAATTGTGCCCGGGGTGAGCGGCCGAACATTGTCCTCTTGTTTGCCGATGACCTTGGTTATGGCGAACTTGGTTGCCAGGGCAACCCCCAGATTCCAACGCCGCATATCGATTCGATTGCGGCCAACGGGGTACGCATGACCGATGGCTATGTGACGGCCCCCTACTGCAGTGCCTCGCGGGCCGGACTTCTTACGGGACGCTACCAGACGCGATTCGGTTATGAGTTCAATCCTGTCGGCGCAGACAATGCGCATCCCGATGCAGGACTGCCAGCCTCAGAGGTCACGCTGGCCGAGCTGTTGCAGTCGGCCGGCTACACCACCGGCCTGGTCGGCAAGTGGCACCTTGGCGGGCATGCAAAATATCACCCGCTTCGCCACGGTTTTGACGAATTTTTTGGATTCACCCACGAAGGTCATTTTTTTGTGCCGCCTCCCTATCGGGGTGTCACCACCTGGCTAAGACGAAAAACCTTGCCTGACGGCGGGAAGGGCCGCTGGACGAGTGCCAATGGAAAACTGATTTATTCCACCGCCTATGGACACAATGAACCTGCCTACGATGCCAATAATCCGATTTTGCGCGACGGGCAACCGATCGTAGAGCACCAGTACCTGACCGATGCACTCACGCGGGAAGCGGTTGATTTTATCGACCGCAACCAGGACCGGCCGTTCTTTTTGTACCTGGCGTATAGCGCGGTACACAGTCCCATGCAGGGTGCCGATGCGTACATGGGACGTTTTGAGCATCTCCCAGACATCCAGCGCCGCATCTTTGCGGCCATGCTCAGCAACCTTGACGATAGTGTTGGCACGGTACTCGAAAAGCTCCGCCAGGAACGACTCGAACGGGATACCCTGGTTTTCTTTCTCAGCGACAACGGTGGGCCAACTCTCGAACTCACCTCCAGTAATCGGCCGCTTCGCGGTGGCAAGGGGCAGGTCTACGAGGGAGGAATCCGTATTCCGTTCATGATGCAGTGGCCAGGTAAGCTGCCGGCGGGAGTGGTGTACACCAAACCGGTAATCTCTTTGGACCTTTATGCGACCGCCGCATCGGTTGCAGCGGCGGCGGTCCCCAAGAGCCAACCGATCGACGGGGTCGATTTAATGCCTTATTTAGCCGGGGAGGAACCTGGCCGACCGCACGAAAAATTATTTTGGCGACTCAACCACAAAACGGCACTCCGCCTGGGTGACTGGAAACTTTTGCGCAACCCGCCGCGCAGCAAGCAGGGCGACGCACAGGGGAATTGGGAACTTTACAATCTCAAGCAGGATTTAGGGGAGCAGCACGATCTCGTGAAAAAACAAGCGTCCAAATTCGCTGAGTTACACTCTGCATGGCGCAGGCTCGACCAAGAGATGGCCAGCCCTGCCTGGATACCTGGTGGGTTAAAATAACCCGAAAATAGGTATTTCCCACCAGTTACCAAAGGGACGGCGCTAAAAAAATACCCTGTTTTAAGTTTTTCACCTTCGAAAACTCTGGACAAACGAGAGATTTCGACTCTAATGGTGAGGAGTGAAGATTTGTTTATTTTAGTCGTAAGGGTGCGACAAACCGGCTCCTTAGGTGCCGCAGCTGGCTAAGTTGTAGGCCAATGTCCCGCCCCGCTTACTGTTTGTTTCTTTTTCTTTTGTGCTGGAGGTACTTGGACTCATGATGCGTTACACACCCCTTGTTCTTGCCACTGTTCTTGTTGCTGCTTTGTCTGTTACGGCTTCGGCAGAAGTACTCTTTTCCGACGACTTCGAGGCTCATACAGTCGGAAACCACATCCTTCAACTCGGCAACGGGTGGGCTGTGGAACCAGCGGGATTCCCCGGCGGCGATGAAAAGCCCTCGATTAAAGAGTCGGGTGGCAATCAGTACGCCGACATGAACGACCTTATGGCCGGAAGTGGGGACACGAAAATCAAACACGATGCAGGCCTCAACGGTGCTTTGGACAACACCAAAAAATACACGCTCCGCTGGACCGCGATTGCCACCACCGACGTCCCTTTTGGCAATGCCGCAGACAACAGCCCGAATATGCGAGACTGGGCCGGTCCGGTGATTGGATTCCAGGCAGGCGGCACTCGACCAAGTGTGCAGCTCAATGGAACTGGCTTCACCTACAACAGCCTGGTAGACAGAAACTGGTCTGATACACAGAAGGCTGTCGCATTCACGAACGGCCAGGAACTGGACGTTGAACTGTGGCTCGATGGCCCCAACTCACAAGAAGGGTTCCGAGTCACTGACCGGGCAACCGGCGCGCAACTCGCCGAACACATCGTCAACCACGGCAATATTGCCTCGCAAATGGATCAGCGCAAAGGCATCTTTGTTTACTTCAACTCAATGCATCCGAGTAAAAATGGTAGTAAAGCCAACGGATACTTTGATAACGTCGTTGTGCATACGGGTGAGTATAATCCTATCCCAGAGCCAACTAGCCTGGCCCTGCTGGCACTCAGTGGACTCGCCTTGGTGGTACGTCGCCGACGTTAGTCCAAACGAGATGCAGAAAACCAGTAGTCTGCGTGGCTACCGGCAATTGAAGAATGATTTAAATCCAGAAAATGATCCTGCGGCGGTGGGTCCAACACCGCCGCAGGATTTGTTTAAACTGGCAGGTTAGACCAGTTGATATTTTCGGACTCGCACGATTTTAAAAACACCCCCTGCCGCATCTCAGGCGGAAGATTGAGCTGTGATGCAATGGCAGTGGCGCATTTTGAAAGACAACAATTTCAAGAATTTAATCGGCAGCCCTGGTTTTTTCAGAACGAGGTGCTTTTTCTTGTTTAACGATTGCTTACAAGTTGAGAAATAAAAAATGATGAAACCCTGCCCAATTTCTGCTGTATTGTTCGTGACCGCTGTGCTCGTGGTCGCCGCGCCAATTCAGGCCGCGGTCCTGTTTTACGACGGTTTTGAAACCGAAGACGGGCACGGAACTTCTGGCTCGACCGAGGGATTCAATGGCTGGTTTCTTCAAGGCAGCAACCAGGCCCCCAGTATTCACTTCGGCGACTCGGACATGGACGGTCAGTATGCCAACACACAGGGCTGGGCGTTGGCAGGGGGTTCAGGACATTCTGATTGGCGCAACGCCGCGGGCATCGGCAATGGGTTAACTCCGGGCTTGGAATACACACTGAGCTGGAAATGGAAGGTGAATGTCGGCAACGCGAATAGTTATGGCAACGGATTTGGTTTTGAAAATGCACGTGCATCGATGGGGGTTAAAGTCGATCAGGGAGGTGGCATTAGCGTCCTCAATTTTGCAGACCCAGATGACAACGACGTCCTTTGCTTCGGTGGATGCGGGATTATCAATGAAACCGAAGGTGTGTTTGACATGAAGATTGTCATGAACGAGACCGACACCACGTTCTTTGTCAACAACATTGAGCGTCATTCATCCCCCACCAATGGCGTCTGGGGTAACGCCTTTACCTCAGCGACGGGTATCCGAGGATTCTTTGGTGGCGGGCAGGAGAACGGCGGATATTTCGACGAGATCATGCTCACCGATTCGACGCCGAATCTGGCAAACGCCTGGCGAAATGACGGTTCGGGTGATTGGAACGCGGACAGCAATTGGAACACCCTCGCTGCCCCGAATTCCAGCGAAGCTGGTGCGGTGTTTGGAGATGCAATTAGCAGCAACCAGACGGTCTTTACCAATAGTGATGTGAACGTCAGCGACGTTCGTTTCGATAACGCAAACAGCTACGTCATTGCCGGGGGTGGGAAGGTGAATGTCAACGGTGACTTCAGCGTTGCCGCTGGCAGCCACCAGTTCCAAACAGCTGTCCAGGTCAACAACAACTCCACTGCCGATGTTGCCGCGGGATCCACGCTTACCTTCAATAATTCGCTCGACCTGCAGGGCAACACGCTCGACAAAACGGGCGATGGTGAGATGGCCCTTAATAACAAGCTGGCTACGACCGGTGGCGCCGTGAATCTTCTGGGGGGAACGATCTCCGGTAGCGGCACCATTGGCGGAAGTGTTAGCAACTCCGCAGGCACCACCGCCCCGGGTAACAGCCCTGGCATCCTGACCATCGATGGCGATTACACCCAGGGGGCAGGCGGAACACTGGCGATTGAAATTCAGGGGACCACGCCTGGTGACCAGTACGATCGCCTGATAGTGAACGGACAGGCCAACCTGGCAGGAACGCTGGATGTTTCTTTGACAGATTTTACTCCCAGCAACGGAGATACGTTTGACATCCTTGACTTCAGTTCGGTCAGCGGCAATTTTGACACTTTGAATTTGCCCAACGATTTTAGCTGGGACGTTACGACAGGCATCTTGACCGTAGGCTCGGGCGGCCCTGGCCTGCCAGGTGATTTCAACAACAATGGCGTGGTTGACGCAGCCGATTACACACTATGGCAGGATGGACTCAATAGCGGCACGTATACCCAGGCCGACTACCTCGTCTGGAAAAATAATTTTGGCAATTCTTCCGGTGGCGGCTCAAGTGCCGCCGTACCAGAGCCAACTTGTTGGATGATGCTGGTAATCGGACTGGCCACCTTCGTGGGACGACGACTTCAGGCGGCACGGGGATAGGGCGGCTGCCGCCAGGCGGTACAACTACCTCATGATGGCGACGCGGGCTGCTCGCCTTGGTAGCCATTGCGCCTGGGCACTCCCAACCACACACCAGCCGTGCACCTACAAAGCCTTAGCGCCAAAGGCGTGCTTTACGGCATCCACCTCTTTCTTGGGGATTGACAGTACGCATCGGGATTGTAGTTTGACCAGCATTGTAGGTTGACCAGCCGAACCTATCAGCGTTGTGGGCCTGTCACCGGCCACACCTTTTGTTGAAAAGGCAGTTACCATGAACCAAGTGCTCAACCGTCGTCATCTGTTACAACTTGCAGCTGCTGCCGGCCTGCCAGCTGGGCAGCTGGCCTGGGCAGAGAAAACCACCGACCAACAGACCGCGCCAACGGCCGACCAGGCCCTGGAAATACTCATGGAAGGGAATGCCCGCTATGTGAATGGCGACATGGATGTGCGTGACTTCTACCCGAACCGCCAAACCCTGGCCAGCGGCCAGAGTCCGCACTCGGCCATCCTCGCCTGCTCCGATTCGCGCGTGGCGCCCGAACTGGTATTCGACCAGAGCCGTGGTGACTTGTTCGTGGTTCGCGTTGCCGGCAACTTCGTCAACCAGGATGGGCTTGCCAGTCTTGAGTTCACAACGAAGGTACTTGGCACCCCATTGATCATGGTGATGGGGCACACCCAGTGCGGCGCAGTGGCGGCCACCATTGACGTGGTGAAGAACCACACACAGCTTCCCGGCCACCTGCCAGAAATGATTCGTGCGATTAAACCGGCAGTCGAGAAGACGCGAAACCAAACGGGCGACAGGCTGCTCAATACGATCAAAGCGAATGTGGTGGTGAACGTCAACAAGCTGAAAACGGCACAACCGATCATCGCCGAATTGGTGGAGCAGAAAAAAGTAAAGATTGTAGGCGCCTTGTACCATCTGAAGACCGGAAAAGTCGAGCTCATCGGCTAAGGTCGATTGCAGAATCTTAGACGCAAGCCAGGGCAACTGCTGCACCTGGAGGATATGGTTCCAGGAAAAGACCGCCCTGGCCCATTGCCATTCTGTGGTGACTGCCCGTTTGCAATGGGTGCTGGCCAAACCGAAGACCACTTGTACGCACACTCCCGACCGAAACAACACTCGCCTTCACCCCCTGAAAGTGGGTAAAGGCTTGTGACGGACCTGTCCTCACCTCAGGTATCCGCTGGGGATAGAAAAGAACCAGCCCCAACTTCCGCTGCGAGTTGCCGCAGGAGTCTTTCTTGCCGAGCGGCATTGCTTTCTGTACGATTTGCTTGCAGTGATACGGAGTGTGCGTTCTGCTCGCTTACCACTTCCGTGACAAAACTCTCCAAAGGAAGAAGTTTTTCGACATGTTTTATCTCAAGCCTGGCGGCTACCTCTCGCTCGCACCCTTGCTGTTGTTGATCTTATTGGGCTGCTCCCCTGCCAAGGAGCAAAGCAGCGATGCGTCACAAGAAAACGATGCGTCACAAGACAACACAGAGGGCCCGTTTGTGCTGGGAGATTTGGTCTCCCCCGTCGAACCCCCCCCCCTCGAAGAGTTGGAAAAGACCGTGCAAACCAACGGTGGCTGGGTTGACCGCCCGGTCCTCGACAGCCTGGAATTGCTCCGCAAGCGCCAGTCGAAAGAGCCCATTTTAGCGACCGTCGAAGAGGCCCTGAAACTGCACAACAACTCGCAGGAAGACAATGCAAAAATCCTCAGTGCCCTGGGGCGACTCCCCAAGGACCATAGCGAGGTCGACTTCAATGCGCAAATAACCCGCGCCACGCCCCAGGCACTCAACAATCAGAATCCGCTGCTGTCGAGCACCATGACCGAGTTTGAGGTGAGTGGATTGACCAGTTTTGGGCTGTTTGGGTTTGACTGGAAATTCATGCCGTTTGCCTCATCCGATTCGGTCGTGTCGTGGCAAACCAGCAAAGGAGGGTACTACGACAAGGTCGTTATGCGCGACGATCTTCTCTGGAGCGATGGAACGCCGATCACCGCCCATGACATCGAATTCAGTTTCAAGGTCATTATGTCATCGCAGGTTCCCATTCGGGCACAGCGAACCGGTACCGATGAAATCAAGTACGTGAAAGCCTACGATGACCAAACCGTGGTCTATTTTCATAACAATCCGCTGGCGACCAATGTCTGGAACGTTAATTTTTCGATTATCCCCAAACACATCTATGAAGAATCGATTGCCGAAGACCCCACGCTCAACGATAGCGACTACCATGTGCAGCTCGAGGAAACCCCTGTCACCGGTGGTAGTTTTGAAGTCGCCCGTCGCGACCAGGTTGAAATTGTGCTCAAGCGGAGAGAATCCGCTTACATGTTCCAAGGCAAGCAGGTTCGCGACAAACCGTTTTTCGAATCGGTCCGCTTGCGCATTATCCCCGAGGCGAGCGTGCGACTGCTGAGCCTCGAAGCGGGCGACATCGATGAGATGCATCTCGAACCCCAGCAGTGGAGTGATCAAACAGATGGCGACGATTTCTATCGGCGCTGCACCAAGGCGCGCGGACTGGAATGGACCAGTTTTTCCTTCCAGTGGAATGGCAATACGCCCTACTTTGAGGACCCGCGTGTTCGGCAGGCGATGACCTATGCTTTTGACCATGCCGAGATGCTGGAGATTCATCGCAAGGGCCTCGACCAGGCCTGCACGGGAACCTTCCACCCCACTTCGCGCTGGTATCCGGGTGATGACAATGCGATCGGCGTCAAGATTGAGCCGGTAACACAAGACCTGGAAAAAGCAGGAAAGCTGCTCGAGCAGGCAGGGTGGATTGATTCGGATGGTGATGGCTACCGCGACAAGGAAATTGATGGCAAGCGACAAAAATTCGAATTTACGATCATCGTCCGTAGCGCCAAGGAACGGATTGACCTGTGTGAGTTGCTTGCCCAAAATCTGCGACTTGTTGGAGTGGCCTGCAATGTCAAGCCACTCGAGTCGGCGACCCTGCAGGACAAGATGTTCAACAAACAGTTCGTGGCTGCCTACGGCGGGTGGGGAACCGGAGCCGATCCCGATACGTCCGACAACATCTGGGGTAGCGGGCAACAACGAAATTATGTGAGCTACAGCAATCCGGTCGTGGACGAATTTTTTGCAGAAGGACGCAAGCTCGAAAAAGACCGCAAGTTATGGAAAGACCTCAAGGCCTGGCAAGATCCTGAGGTCCGCGAGTATCTGGTCCTCGACGAGAACCTGGCCGAATCACGGCCTACTCGAGAAGATTGCTATGCGGCAATCCACGCGATACTCTGGCGGGACCAGCCCTACACATGGCTTTTTTATCGCAATGCTTACCACGGGTTCAACAAAAGGTTGCGAGGTTACAATTTCAGTCCGCGGGGCATCACCGGCTACGGGCCTGGTTTTGGTAGTTTCTGGATGCCAGCCGAGCAATAAACGGCTATCACGAGCCGGGGGCGGTTCTCCCTGTCGGACCGGCGTTGACGCCATACTGCGGGCGTACTAAGACTTCGGTATGCTCAATTATCTCATCCGCCGCATTCTGTTTGGATTTGGCACCCTGCTGGTGATTACCTGTGCGGTTTACGCCTTGGTTCGTCACATGCCTGGCACGCCCCTCACGCTCGATTTGGCGGAGATGAGCCTTGATCAACAGATCAGTTCTTCGGAAATGAAACGTTTGGAAAGGCAGTACCATCTGGACCGGCCCTGGTACGTTGGCTATTGGCTTTGGGCCGGCAACCTTTTGCATGGTGACCTGGGCCGTTCGATCAAGGAAAAAAAACCGGTGTCACGGGTGATAGGAGAGCGTGTCCCCCGAACCTTGTTGCTCTCGGGAACTTCCTTGATCCTTTCTTATGTACTGTCGCTTCCGCTGGGTCTTTACAGCACGGCGCGAAGTGGTCGGTTGGACGAACGGGTGGTCAGTACTTTTCTCTACATGCTCTATGCCGTCCCCACTTTTGTGGCCGGCCTGCTGCTGTTGGTCTTTTTCTACAAGGATCTTGCCGGAACCCCCTTTCAACTTGAACCTGGAATGTTCAGCCGTAACTACAGCCAGTTAAGTACCGCCGGACAGGTCCTTGATATCGCCAAGCATATGATTCTGCCGGTGGTTTGCTTTACTTATGGATCGCTCGCGTATTACAGCCGTTTTATCAAGTCGAACATGGAAGAAGTCGTCCGGCAGGATTACATCCGCACGGCCAAGGCAAAAGGGGTTGGGCCTGTGCGCGTGTTGCTGCACCATGCGTTTCGCAATACGTTGATACCCTACGTCACGATGATTGGCCTCACGCTACCTGCGCTGATCGGCGGATCGGTCGTGCTGGAATATATTTTCAATTGGCCTGGTATGGGGACCCTGTACCTACAGGCACTCTCCCAGCGGGACTACCCGGTGATCATGGGGCTGACGCTGATGTTTTCTGCCCTGACATTGCTGGGCCAGTTGCTGGCCGATGTCCTTTACGCCGTTGTCGATCCGAGGATTTCTTACCAATAGAAATGTGTGGTTCATGCACAGCACAAGCAGCCAGAAAAATTACCCTTTGATGAAACTCCAAGACCTTTCCGGGAAGGCTTATGCCTGAATCACCTCCCCATCATGAAACCGAACCGCGTGTTCCGGTCACCCAGTCTCCCGGTTTCTGGGCAGAGGTCTGGAGCCGTTTCCGCAAACAGAAATTGGCGATGACCGCCCTGCTGTTCGTGGGCTTGTTGGCCATTTTGGGAATTTTTTCGCCCGCGATCGTAGGCACCAAGCCAATTGTTTGCGATTACAAGGGTGGGCTCTATTTCCCGGCGATGGGATACTTCCGCGAGAGTTGGGAAAATCCGATCTTCATCACCGACGGTGTGATTTACAACTACCCCCAAAAGCTCAAAGAAAAAGATCCTCACAGCTGGGCAATTTGGCCACTGATTTACCAGGACCCCTTGCGCCGGGTGCGGGCCGGTGAGATAGACGGGTACTCAGGCAACCCGATTGGCATGGCAGGAAAGCCGAGTCGACACAATCTTTTTGGGACCAACGATCTGGGGGAGGATGTCTTTGCCAAGATGATTCACGGGACACGGATTGCACTATTGATTGGTTTTGTCTCGACGGGGATCGCTGCGGTGATTGGGATTGCCATCGGGGCCATCGCTGGGTTTTTCGGGGGTTGGGTCGACTGGTTCCTGTCGCGGATCATCGAAGTCATGATGTGCATTCCCACGCTGGTACTGATCCTGGCCCTGATTTCAATTATCGAAAAACCAACGATCTGGCACCTGATGGTCGTGATCGGCGCCTTCGGCTGGACAGGAATTGCCCGGCTGACCCGTGCCGAATTCCTCAAATTGCGGCAACTGGAGTACGTGGCCGCAGCACGCGCGCTTGGATTTCGCTGGTCACGGCTGATGTTCCGTCATATCCTTCCCAATGCATTGGCACCGGTCATTGTGCCAATCACGTTCGGGATTGCAGCCGCGATTCTGCTGGAGACGACACTTGGATTTTTGGGCATCGGTGCCCCAGACAAAACAAGTTGGGGGAGGCTCCTGAATGAAGGTAAAGAAAATTTGCAAATGTGGTGGCTGATCGTTTTTCCGGGCACGGCTATTTTCCTCACCGTGCTCGCCTACAACCTGATTGGAGAGGGAATCCAGCAGTCGACCGATCCCACCTTAAAAGCTTCCAAACATTAGTTAGAGATCGAACCTATTGCGGGCCTTTGACTTACTTGATGTATCCATGAAACGCTAAAGGTCGTCGCTGTGACCACGACCAGGCAACCTCAGGCCAACTATGAACTTGCTTGATATTCAAGATCTGCGGACCTACTTCCACACCGATGAGGGCGTGGTCAAGGCAGTCGATGATGTCTCACTCCAACTGGAGGAGGGACACACCCTGGGAATTGTTGGCGAGTCAGGATCGGGTAAATCGGTAACGTCTCTTTCGATCATGCGATTGCTCGCCGGAAGTGCCAAAATCGAAACCGGGCGAATTGCTTTTTTGGGCCAGGACCTGGTGGGATTACCGGAACGGGAGATGCGGAAGATACGGGGTGGAAACATCAGCATGATTTTTCAGGAGCCGATGACCTCGCTCAACCCTGTTTTCACCACGGGCAGCCAGGTGGTCGAAGCCATTTTGCTCCATCAGGATGTTTCCCCGGCAGAAGCCCGAGAGCAGACGATTGCCCTTTATGACGAAGTTGGTATTCCCAATCCCCAACAGCGGGTCGATGACTACCCACACCAAATGTCTGGCGGCCAGCGACAGCGGGTCATGATTGCGATGGCCCTTTCCTGCAATCCCAAGGTACTGATTGCCGACGAACCGACTACGGCGCTTGACGTAACGATCCAAAAACAGATTCTTGAGATGATCCGCGAGTTGCGTGACAAGCGAGGCATGTCGGTAATCTTTATCACGCACGACCTTGGGGTGATCGCCGAAATTGCCGACGACGTGGCGGTCATGTTCGGAGGAAAACTGGTCGAATATGGCGATGTGGTACAGATTTTTTCCGCCCCGCAGCATGCCTACACCAAGGGTTTGCTCGCCTGCCGTCCGAAGCTTGAGACAACCTATCGACGCTTGCCGACGGTGTCCGATTTCATGGAGGTGGACCAGAGTGATGGGACACCGCGCCTGATTGAGAAACAAGTCGATGAAGCAACGATCAAGCAGTTTGAAACCCGAGGGCGTGGTCGCCTTTTGCATCCAGGCAGTTTGCCCACAGCAGCGACCGGGCTGGAGACGATCGCTGAGGAAAACTCCGATGTCGTGGTCTTGCCGGACGACAGCATCCCGCTGCTCGATGTTCAAGATTTAAAGGTTCACTTTCCGGTCCGCAGAGGTCTTTTGCAGCGCGTGGTTGGAAAAATCAAGGCGGTCGATGGCATCAGTTTCACCGTTTACCAGGGGCAAACCCTGGGACTCGTTGGCGAATCGGGATGTGGCAAAACCACCACGGGCCGCGCCATTCTTCGCCTGATCGAACCAACCAGTGGAAAAGTCCACTACCACGGCAGGGATCTGGCCAGCCTCAGCCGACGAAAATTACGAACCATGCGCCGCCAGTTGCAAATCATTTTTCAGGACCCTTACGGATCTCTGAATCCCCGCATGACGGTCGAGACGGCACTGGTGGAACCGATGCGACTGCACGCCATCGGTACGTCGCGCGCCGACCGGGTCGACCGGGCAGTCGCTCTGCTGGAAGAAGTCGATTTGGACGCCGCCCATCTGCGACGTTACCCGCACGAGTTTTCAGGTGGCCAGCGGCAGCGGATTTGTATTGCCCGGGCACTTACAACCGAACCAGAATTTCTGGTTTGTGACGAATCGGTATCGGCCCTTGATGTTTCGGTCCAGGCCCAGGTCCTCAACCTGCTCAAAGACCTGCAGGAACGGCGCCAGTTGACCTATATTTTTATCAGCCACGATCTGTCTGTGGTGAAGTTCATGTCCGACATGATGGCCGTGATGAATGATGGGAACATCGTAGAATTTGGACCTTCGGAGTCGATCTATGCAAACCCCCAGCAGGCCTATACCCAGAAATTGATTGAGGCAACGCCCAACGACGACATCGATCATATTCGGCAGCTCAAACAGCAGCGTCTTGCTGCCCTCAAGGAGCGAAGCGAATAAACACGTATCGTTTATTGCACCGGGCCCCTCAAACGTCGAACGAGCATGGCGCCTGGGTAGCATGGCGCCTGGGTGGGGATTTCTTTTGCAACTGCCCGGGAACGTCAAACAACTGGGCCGGTGATAATTTCCGACAACAGGGCCGCTTCTGCCTGTTGTTACAACAACGGCCTGGGGCCTGGGTTCAAAAGTTCTCGATCTTCCGTAAAAATCGGCTATATTGCCCACAGCAAGGTTCCCCCTGTCCCAACACGCAGAAGAAAAGAAGACCATGCCGATACGACCTGACCGCCGGTCCTTTCTGCAGACCACCGCCACACTCGGAGCTATCGCCGTGATTTCCAAACCCCACCAAACTGCCGCAGGAGCCTTCACTGGAAAGATCAAGAAAGCGGTCAAGTACGGAATGGTGACCGAGCCGCTTTCGGTCATGGACAAACTGAAGATGCTCAAGGACCTGGGATTTGACGGTGTTGAACCTGGAACGTCCGATGCCCTCGAGCACCGCGATGCGTTGCTCAAGGCAAGCCAGGCAACAGGTGTTGCTGTCCACGGGGTCGTCTGTGCCTCCAATCCCGACATCACCACGTCTGTCGACGTGGCCAAAGACCTGGGCGCCACCTCGGTTCTGCTGGTTGTTCCGACCAATGCCAAGGGCTCATACTTGAAAAACTATGCCGATCGACAAGAGATCATTCGTCGGGCAATTGGACATGCAGAAAAACATAATATCCAACTGCTTATCGAAAACGTATGGGCCTCGTTTCTTAACGAACCACTCAGCATGGCCCGCTTCGTCGATGAATTACAAAGTCCGATCGTTGGGGTCTATTTCGACGTTGGCAACAACATTCGCTGGGGATATGCGGGCCACTGGATTGAAGTGTTGGGCAATCGCATCGGCAAGCTGGACATTAAGGAATACAGTCGCAAATTGCAAAACGAGAAGGGCCTGGGCGCGGGCTTTGATGTAAAAATTGGCGAAGGCAGTGTCGACTGGCCCCGAGTGCGCAACGAACTGGGAAAAATTGATTTTCAAGGATGGGCCACTGCCGAAGTCCCTGGTGGTGATCGCCAGCGACTGGAGGATGTAGCCAACCGAATGAACCGGGTGCTTGACTTGTAATACGAATATCGCGACCTGACCGTGATTCGGCCAGAAGAGCCAGAAGAGAAAGTAGGACAGGCCCCGTCTTCCGCCTCGAATGCCTTTTCCGTCTTCCTACCAGTTGCAGCGAGTGGCCAATCCTGCCCACACCTGCCAATCAAACGAATGCTGAACTCTGGTGGTGATGGTCGTCCAATCGCCAAAGATTGGTGGGCCCGATAAACTTCAACTGCTTATCTGAACCGCATAAACCTCTCAGACGCATCTGAGCTGTTCATTTTCGTCAGGGAAATAACTCCTTGTGTCGAACCCAACAACGGACCTGTCTCTTTATCTGAAACGAACAAGCACTAACGCCCAAACTTGTGGTGGATTCAGGTGGCAACCAGGTATAATCGGTTAAAGTGGTGTCACTGCCACGTTACAGGATTTGGTCACATGAACCGTACCACTACGACTGAACCATCCAACTCAGCCCGGCGGCGATGTGGCTTTACGCTTGTCGAATTGCTGGTTGTCATCGCGATCATTGGCATCTTGATTGCCCTTCTTTTACCGGCAGTGCAGTCAGCACGGGAAGCGGCACGCCGGCTTACCTGCGCAAACAGAATTCGACAATTGGCACTTGCCGTTCACAACGTCTCCTCAACCATGGGCAACGGCCGACTCCCTGAATTGGTCCGTTTCCCCAAGTCTCCAGACATTGCGATTGGCCTGTTTCACATCCTGATGCCTTATGTGGAGCAGGAAGCTCTTTACGATCCGGCTTACTCCTTTGCTGTGGAAACCAAACATCCCTACTTTTGGGAAGTTGGCCGGTGGGAGTCGGTGCCTGGTTTTCCCACGGCCCCTGGCAAATCGTACTGGGATGTTTATGGCTACGTCCCTCAATACCGATGCCCTTCAGATTACATGTGCTTTGAAAAACGGGGGCTCGTGTCCGAGGCAACCAACAAGTATTCAAGCTACGGTGCCAATTACCTTCTGCTGGGACGTCAGCGACCAAAACCGCTCAAGTGCGCGTGGGTCACCCACAAGTCGAGGTCCTGGAAAGCTAAATACCCTCTGGGAGGCATACCACATGGATCGTCGAAGGTGGTTATGTTCGCTGAAATCTCCAAGAGCGCTCACGAGGTTGATTACGGCTGGCCGGCAATGGCCCGCACCGGTATCTACTCGGCAATGTTCGCTTTCAAAATACCGCCACAATCACTCGAGCGCAGCTTGCAACGTTGGATTACACTCACCGGCGATGCGTTGAAGCCACCGTTCGAACCACAGTTTGAAGAGGGTTACTGGTATCATCGGGCCATGACAACGCATCCGGGAATCATGAATGCAGCGCACGCTGACGGTAGCCTGCATACAGTTTCAACTGGCATCGATGAGAACGTATGGCTGAAAATGATTACCACCGATGAGAGCAACCCTGTCGACCAGGGAGACACGCTCAGCAATCCCTCGACTCCGTGTGTTCCTATTAGGTGAGGTCGCAAGGCTCTCCGACAATGCTGCAACCCTGGCTCATTGCCAACTCGTTAGATTCAGGGAGAAAATCTCCTTGAAAGGGACTTTGACGGTCAGGCGTATCGTCTCAGTCGCGCGGCCTTGAACAACCTTCCCCTCGAAGTATGAGTATCCTAGTACCAGCTGACGTGGGACTTTCTCATGCTTTGAGGATCACCGTGCTATCGCGCATAATAAGCTACAAGGCTTGACGACACCGACATGCTACTTATCCCAGCGATTTGTCAGCATTTGACCGACATAGCGACAACACTTTTACCATCTGCTTACAGAAGGACACACCGATGAAAAATGTGATCCAAAACAGCTTGGTCTCCAAAATCAAGCGCCTTTCACATCGGGTTGTCGTTGATGGGTCGGCTTGCTATCCCATCCTGGTAATGTTCTTCCTGTCAGGCTGGGTGCCAATTGCATCCGCCAGGCCCCAGAAGACCGTGGTCGATGTGGATTCCAAGTCCCAATTGTTCATTGACCAGGAACTCGTTTACGACGCAAAAGGGGTGAGCTTTACGCTGCACCCAGGCCGCAAGGTCTCTGACAGGCCGTTAGTAAAGGTTGATCAGCCATGCGAAGGATCGCACGTGCAAATGTATGGATCGGTGCTGTACGACAGTGATGAAAAACTGTTCAAAATGTGGTACCTGGCAACAGCAAGCGATTTCTTTTCCCGCGAAACGACCTTCTATGCCACCAGCCGTGACGGAATTCACTGGAATAAGTCTCACCAAGGAACGATTCGGTCGAACAATGACAAGCCACATAACGCCGTGACCGACAGGCTATTGGCCAGTGTCATGAAAGACCCACACGATCCAGACCCTGCCCGGCGTTACAAGATGATTTGCTACCAGTACGATGTTGGATATTGTGCCATGGTCTCTCCTGACGGACTCTCTTGGAAGGAAGCCAGCCCCGGAACGATCCTCCCAATTTCCTACGTTGAGGACGTGATCTGTGCTTGTTGGAGTGAAACCCACCAGAAGTATGTTGCTATTTTCAAACAAACAATGCCGGTGATGGGCCGCGGTCGCAGGTCCCTGTGGAGCTCGACCAGCCACGATTTTGTGCACTGGTCAAAAGCAACACCGGCAATTTGGGCAGACCGAAGAGACGACTACGGCACCCGTATCCGGGCTGGCAAAGCTGGCCCGTTACTCAATTACCCAAACAACCCGAATGTCATGCGGACCGAAATCTACGGATCCGGACTTTATGTGGGCGAAAGTTGCCTGATCGCTTTTCCATGGTTGTTCAGTATCACCACCAACGTTCCCAAGGTTGGTAATCAAGAAGGTCCGCTGGAAGTACAACTGGCTGTCTCACACGACCTGGAGCATTTCCAACGCCCATACCGTACTCCCATCATCAAACCAGGCCAACCGGGTGAGTGGGACAGCGGTACCTTTAGCACGGCGGCGTATGCCTTCGATCACAACGACGAAGTCTGGTTGTACTACTCCAGTTCAAACCTCACTCACGCTTCACCGAGCTGGTATGGAGTCAAAGACAAACATTCACATGAGGTCCAAACAGGAATTGGGCTGGTCAAATGGCGCAAAGACCGCTTTGTTTCAGCCGACGGCCCAAAGGAAGGCGCGGTTTTGACGACCGTTCCGATCCATTTCTCTGGTAAGAGACTGGAAATTAACGCCAATGTGAAACCGGGCGGAAGAATTGTGGTGGAACTGCTCGACATGGATCTCCAGCAACTGGCCACGTGGCCTGCTTCCGAGCCGATCGGTGGCGACGACCTGCGTCACATCGCGACTTTTGCCGGAAAAGACAACGTCGCTGATCTTGTCGGAAAACCACTTTTGCTTCGCTTCCATCTGTACGACGCCCAGTTATATGCATTCGCGTTTCGGGATTGAGGAAACGGCCAACGCTTTTTCGTCGCCCAGCGCATTTGCCCCATAGCGCCCCACCTGGATCAGGCTATCCCGGCGCTCCATTCTCCCTGGTAGCCGGCAGCAGCGCACCCGATTTCAGTACGCGTGTGAGTGCCAGTCGTTTTGACTGGGCGTTGCGCCCCCGGCTACTTGTATCCAAGCTCTTCGTAGAGCTCGTCGGCCTCAGTGCGAGTCATCTCTCCCGACTTCACAGAGGCTTCGATGTGCGATTTGGTGTTTGCAGTCTGCAGCTCTCGGAGCCTTCGATCCGCATCCAGCCTACTCACCTTGCCTTCTTCGACCTGCTTCTTGAGTTCTGCTTCAACCCGTTTGTACTCCTCTTTGGGGACCAACCTGGGCTCCACGCCTTTTTCACCCCGTCTGGAATCACCTTCTTTACGTTGCTGGGAGCCGATTGCCCGGCGCATTTCGCCGAGCCTGCGATCTGCATCCTCCCTGCTCACCTTGCCCTCGGCAACCATCTTCTCGATTGCTTCTCGGCCGCTTGCATACTCCTGGCGTGTCATGGTGCCGGTGTTTCTACCTCGCTCCTCCCGATCCCTGGAGATTCTCCTCCGCATCTCGCCGAGCCTGCGATCCGCGTCCTCCCTGCTCATCTTGCCCTCGGCGACCATCTCATCGATCCGCTTCTTGGCCCGCGCGTACTCCTCACGACGGAAGGCCCCACGGTCGCTTGACGAGTGCCTGCGCGGGTCATCTCGGTTCTCCACATTTCTTCGGAGCACATCGATCATGACAGCAGCTTGCTGAAGACTTAGTTCGCCTTCGAGCACGCCTTCCGCAAGCCGGCGTTCAATAGCCTCAAAGTCCTGGGCACCGACAAACCCAACCGGGAGTACCATCATCACCGAAAGCAGTACCAATGTCCGGAGACAGCGTGGGGTTGATGCGGATTGCTTTCTTGCCATGATCATTTTTTTTAACCTTCTTTACAAGAAACCCGCCGCGGTTGATTTCGCTTGCAGCAGTTCTCAGACAATGGACAGAGGAATAAGACACTCCCAGTTCGTTTGGCCGCCATTTTTTATGCTTTCAGAAACGACGACACCAGGGTTCAGCTTAACGACACCATGCCGCATATATCAACCTGAAGCGGGGAAAAACACGGGCCGAAATCCACACAAGGTTCGGCTTATTGAGTGGTGAAGTTAACAAACTTGGCTCACCACCCAGAAACGGATGTCCCGTAAAACGTCCTCCCGCCATTGACGAATGCGCATGCGGGTGTCGGTTGTACGCTCGGATTGTATCGCAATTACGTCGTCGGCGTAGTCGAAGTGGAACAACACACGTACACCACCTGGTTCGCTCACCACAATGTGCTGGTAGACAGAAGTCAGCGTCTGAATGTTTGCGGCAGTCACGTCCGTGGTCACGGTCTTCCAGCCGTGCGGTTGTGGATGACAGGCCCCGTAACCGTAAGCCATCCTGTAAACAAGGCATACCTGCCCCTCGGTGTTGTCGCAAATGCGGCGAAACAACCGGCTTTCATTGATTGCCGCTGGAAGTGTATGGAGGCGAGGGCAACTGCCGCACAAACGCGCCAATTAACGCTCTGGTGAAAGGCCAGCGTCAACGAACCGCATGATTTGTTGCGACACCCGCTCACGAAGTTGGTCGAGATGGTGTGGGGATGCCGCATGATGTGGAATATCCGCGAGAACTCCATCCAGTGCCTGTTGGGCTGAGGTGGCCAGATTTTGATGTTCTTGCTGCGGCGATTCCCGACCGGCAGCGATGTGTCGTTGCAAGGTTGCAAGATAACGCGCATCGTTAATCCCTGTCTGAACACCTTCCCAGGTGATTGTGCTCAGGAGGTTTCCCTGGTCGTCGGTGAATGCGTAATGACAGCCCTGAACATCGCGAACCTGATCCAGTGGCCGGTAGACGGGTGCCCCGTAGTAGGTCCATTCGGTGTACCCGTGGAGGCCTAACCTATCGAGCCCGAAACCGGCAAAATGGCGTGGGAATTGATAGGTGTTGTACTGACACAGCCAGCGAATGGCCCATAACTGCACGTTTTCTTTTTGGGCGCGGGGCATGTCCGCTTCAGTAATTCGCCAGAGGTCACAACTGCGGGCATCCAATTGCACGCCGATTTCGTCTGCAACCTGTTGGGAGTAGGCAGTGCAGAACAACTTCTCGTTCGGGCAGGCTTCGGCAAACAGCCGAAACTCAAGCTTGGCCCATTCCATTTCCATCATGTGTTCCGCTGCCGCGCCGGGTTCATCCACCAGAAACCAGAGAATCTCGGGCCAGTTTGCCTCGTGGGCGTGCTGGACCATCTGCCGGTAAAGATCTTTCATCACCGGTTTCAAGTCGTCTGGAAAATCCTTTGCCTGGTAGCTTACAGCTTGCTGGCCGTAGTAGTCTGCGTCTTTGATTTTCCGTCCATCAACGCGATTGAACATTCGCAGCACGCGGCAGCTGAGCAGGCGGGGATAGTAGGGTATTGGTCGTTGAAATCCCTGCCGTTGAAGCTCCGCCATCAATTTGTCCGTGTTCGGGAAGGAGGCCACGACACGGTTACCCTGGCGTTTAAGTACCGGTTCAACGATGCCGGGTGGGCAAACAAGCATGGCGTTGACACCGTGCAACTTCATGTCGGCGAAATCGCGCGGTGTGTGTTCATGAAAGCCCGGGTAGTAATACATGCCCCACCATCGCCCCGGGTCGAGTCGAAACGGCAGCACGTTGACCGTCAGCGGCAATTCGGCGACCTGTCCGTTGGCAGGTTCGACGCGGATAACCGTGTGGTATTGCCCCGCGGCAGCCGAAGCAGGAATCGTTAGGCTGACCCAATATTGTTGACTCTCTGCCTGGGACAGGTCGGTTGCTGTCCCTGGTTGGTCAATGAGCTTTGGTGCCTCCTGGTACCAGGGGTCCCAGTAGTTTCGCCAGAAACCGATACGGACAGGCCGTACCGTGATGGCATCTTGAATCACAGTATTTTTAGGCAACGGGGGTCCACTCTGCTGCCGCAGTGCCGGGGAGGAAACTTCGACATGACCAAGGTCTGCCAGGGCATAAATGGCGAACTGGACATGTCGCGTCTCGCCAGGAGCGATCGAAGTGTGCAGGTCGGTGATTCGCTCCTGGGTTTTCGGGCTGCTACGGCGAAAAATCTGCTCCGGACTGCGCTGGTAAAGTACAAAACCCCGGTGGCGGTCGTTTTTCGTGACCTGGGAAGGTGGTGGCTCCGGCGCGGGCGTGCGATCTGCCAGTTCTGTTTTTCCGACCATCAGCGTGCGGCGCCCGTCGGGATACGTGCGCTGAACAACACCGTCCGCCAGCCGGCGTTCAATAGCCTCAAAGTCCTGGGCAACGACAAACCCAACCGGGAGTACCATCATCACCGAAAGCAGTACAAATGCCCGGAGACAGCGTGGGGTTGATGCGGATTGCTTTCTTGCCATGATCATTTTTTTAAACCTCTGTACAAGAAACCCGCCGCGGTTGATTTCGCTTGCGACAGTTCTCAGATAATGGACAGAGGAACAAGACACTCCCAGTTCGTTTGCCGGCCAGTTTTTATGCTTTCAGAAACGACGACACCAGGGTTCAGCTTAACGACACCATGCCGCATATATCAACCTGAAGCAGGGAAAAACATGGGCCGAAATCCACACAAGGTTCGGCTTATTGAGTGGTGAAGTTAACAAACTTGGCTCACCACCCAGAAACGGATGTCCCATAAAACGTCCTCCCGCCATTGGCGAGATCGCAAGGACCGGCGGTTGCCATCAGTGCTAGTGAGGTGAAAAGAGATTGTAATCGTTAAAGGCCTTCACCTTGATGCCCGATTTTGATCAATACCACGTACCGTGCTGCCGGGACTTTTTCTGTCTTCTGAGTTAAACGGGGATACCATGATTGATAAAACGGCTGTTTTTATTCCCACATTTGGCAGGCCTCAACGGGTTACAAAAATCGTCGAAAACTTGCGCGCCGCAACCACCGCCCCCTATCGTCTCTATTTTATTGCCGAAACCAAGGACACTGACACGCTCGCAGCTATCGGGCAAGTCGACGCCACGCTCATCATCAACCCGGGGACTCCGACTTATGCTTCTTGCATCAATTCGGCATATGCTCAAACTGATGAGCCCTATTTCTTCACGGGCGCCGACGACTTGAACTTTCAACCCGGTTGGCTCACTGCCGCCATCAATGGTATGTCCGATCCTAAGATAGGCGTGGTAGGAACCATGGACCCCTTGCACGACACATGCGACCACTCCACCCACTCACTGGTCCGCCGAAGGTATATCAAAGAGCAAAGCGGCTGCATGGACTGTCCAGACATGGTGCTCTATCCCTATTGGCATGGATGGACCGACCATGAATTTTTAGGGGTCGCCAAGGCCCGGCGGGCTTATTATTACTGTGACCAATCTCTGGTCGAGCATCTTCACCCGGGCTGGGACTGGCTGGGACGGGTCAATCGTGACGACGACAAATTTGATGCCACCTATGCCAAAGGCAATCGCAATCATCGCCACGACACGCAACAGTTCCTGCAGCGAAGCGATCAATGGATCCATCTGCTGCCCGATGACTCACGCGCCAACGTTGGCATTAAAAAATTTGTGCGCCGCAACCGGGGACTCCGAGGCAAGGTTCGCTTTGGCCTGAAGATGACCAGCTCGGTCATTCGCCGCCAAGCGGCTCGACAGATCCAGCGACTGAAGCCCGCAGGTTAAGTGGCTTTGGGAACGGCTGCTCCGATAAAGATTGTGCCGCCGGAGAACCGCTCCACCCAAAGATCTCTCTGAAGGTCCGCATCACTTCACTGCCCCGCTCGGCCATGAACGGACCCAACACTTGGGATTTTTCCAGCGGCCAACCTTCCTATCGCCTACGAATGTTGCCTGGCGTGCTTTGGCATGCGACTGGACTTTCTGGTTTAAAGAAACCCTTAGCTTGAAGTCTCGTTCGGCTTGGCAACGGCGTCGTGCACTTCGACTAACTGGGCGACGATGCTTACGGCAATCTCGCCGGGGTGATTCGAACCGATCGGCAAGCCAACCGGACAGTGAAAGACGATCTTTTCCTCAGGCACTCCGACCTCGGCAAGCTCTTTCCGCAACACGGCATCTTTCGCGTGGCTACCAATCACGCCAAGAAACGGGAAGTCACGGTTGGATTGAAAAATACGTTTCAAGACCGGCAAGTCGCTCCGATGACCCTGGGTCATGCAAAGCACAAACGCATCTTTCGGCAAAGCATCGACTTCGGCCGGGGGATCCTCCGTTTTTAGTTTATGAACTCCACCAGGAAGCCGGGCGAGCCATTCTTCCCGAGGATCAATGCAGGTCAGTTGGCATGGCAACGTCGAAAGCAACTGTGCAACCGCCTGGGTCACGTGGCCCGCACCAAAGATCACCACCTGCCAGGACGCTACCCCGGGAGACTCAAAGAAGAGTTTTACCCGTCCGCCACACGTCATCCCGACATCGGCCTTGAGACTCCAATCGCGAAGGCAACAATCGACCTGCTCACTCAACATCGCTTGAGCCTCCTCAATAGCTTTCGCTTCGACGCGCCCGCCGCCCACGGTGCCCTCAGCAAGTCCGTCAGCCGTAACCACCATTTTTGCCCCCGCGTCCTGCGGCGCCGAGCCCGTCACTTCGACAAGCGTCACCAACACAAAAGGCAAACCTGAATCGCTCAGTTCAGCGCAGAGCCGGAATAAATTAGCTTGATTCATGGGGATTTTACCGGCTACTGACGAGGCGCAGGGATTTGTGAAACTCCATGCCCCCCAACCGAGGCTGCCGAGGCACCATCGTTGTCAGGGGAGAGGTCCGTGAGACGAGTCAACAATTCTTCACCGGTTGCGGGTATTGCCAGGTCCACCCGCTTGTGCTGATTGACGAACGAGAGCGCATGCCAGGCCGCCAGCCAAACGGCAAGGCCCAACATCAGTGGTGGCTCCCCGACAGCTTTACTCCGGCACACATTTTTTTGGTGTTTTGGATTGTCGATAAAATTGACGTTCAATACGCGTGGCAAATCGGTCACGTTCGGAATCTTATAAGCTGTTGGCCCGGCGGACAGAAGCTGACCCACACTATCATAGCGTAGTTCTTCGTTGGTGACCCACCCGAAACCTTGTATAAACCCAGCACTAGCACGCCAGCGTAGTAACGTCGACACCGTATTTCCGCCCAAGCAGACCGCAGTTATTCCTCTTGGCCTTCTGCCCCTCGTACACTCGGTTGCTACCCAGTACACTCATGGACTCGCACCTACGCTGTCCCTCGACCCGGATTTCCCCTGTTTCAAGGAATAACATTTGTCCCACGACGTCATCTGCGCGCTTCCGCACATCCCCGACCATGTCACCAAAATCCTTACACCCCTCAGTTGCCAGCTCCGAGTCGTCCCGCTACAGACTCTTGCCGAGGAAGAATTCTGCCGTGAAATCACCACTGCAGTGGGGGTCATCGCAGGTGGTGAATACTACACTCCTAACATCTTCCGCGCTGCTGAGAACCTGAAGATCGTTGCCCGCCATGGCGTCGGCGTCGACCACGTCGACCTGGAGGCAGCAGATCGCCACGGCGTGTGGGTCACCAACACGCCAGGGGCCACAAACCAGGCCGTCGCCGAGTTCACCATCGGCTTGATCTTGAACCTCTTGCGGCATATTCCCAACATGGCCTCGGACATGAAAAAAGGCGTGGCTGCCAATGTTCAGGGCGAGGAATTCGGACGCCTCACGATTGGCGTCATCGGAGCAGGAGGAATTGGCAAGGAAGTCCTTCGATTGTCCCGGGGATTTGGCGCCCGGGCAGTGGCCTACGACGTCTATCCAGATCAACCGTTTGCCGACCAATTGCAAGTAGAGTACGTATCCCTCAAAGAGCTACTCCGCCAGGCCGACATTGTCACGATTCACTGCGGGCTGGACGAATCAACACAAAGTTTAATTGGCGAATCGCAGCTAAAACTGATGAAATCAAGCGCCTATCTCGTAAACACGGGTCGACCCGCAATCGTTGACAAACAGGCCTTAATTGCATCTCTTGAGTCGCGAACCATCGCGGGAGCAGCAATCGACGTTTGGGATACCATTCCCCCTCCGGCTGACGATCCTCTCCTGCGGTTGGACAATCTGTTGGCAACACCCTGGGCGGCGTACAACACGAAAACAGCCGTAAAAAATATGTGCCACAGAGCCGCCGAAGAAATTGCCCGCGTGGTGCAAGGTCAGCGACCACTTCATGCGGTGAATTCTCCAACCTTTTGAACAGAAGGAATCAAGTGTGTTTCAATTATCGGTGTGCGTTGAACCACTCATTGGCGACCTATCTTTTGCTGAGCGAGTGCAAGAGGTAAGCCAAGCCGGATTTCTTGCCGAGTTCTGGCGATGGCCATCCCACGAACAGGATCTTGACGCAATTGCGGAAAATCGTGACGTCAAGATTGCCACGTTCTCCGGTAGCCTCGACGGCAGCATGGTCCATCCCGACGGTGTGGCAGAGTACCTGGAAGGGGTCAATCAGTCTGTAGAGATCGCCCACAAACTAAATTGCCGGCAACTGCTACTTTTGACCGGCAAGTTGAGCCCTCAGGGTGAAGTGGTTCACAAAAAGGCTGCGCACCCGGCAACGATGTGGATCACTGCCTACAAGACACTTTGTGAAGTGGCAGAGATTGCCGAACGCGAAAACCTTCTCTACAACCTCGAGCCCTTGAATACGGTCCTGGATCATCCCGGTTACGCGATTCCGCGACCAGAGGATTGCGTCCGTTTGATTTCGGAAGTTGGAAGTCCACGGATCAAAATGTTGCTGGACGTCTACCATGTCCAAATGGAACAAGGCAACGTCATTGAGACCATTCGCCAATACCGTGATTACTTGGGCTACATTCACATTGCCGATGTGCCAGGCCGTCACGAACCGGGGACAGGAGAGATCAACTATCCTCAAATTGCACAAACCCTGCGCGACGTCGGTTACTCTGGCACGATTGGCCTGGAGTGCTGGCCCAACGGCGATTTGTCACAAGCGATGCAGGCTTTCAGAGAGGTTTTCGGTTGAAGGCCAAGCCGACAAGGTGAAATCGCACTCCATCGGCCAGGTTTGCGGCCGAACCCAATGGGCAAATCTGGCCGGCTCTAAAAAAACCGCCGGCCTTGGCATGAAAAAACCCCAGCCCTGGGAGGTAGAGGGGCTGGGGCTACCGGAAGGATCTTCTCAGATTCCGGTACTTTAGTGACTCTGAAAGCAGCGGCGAGTCGAAAAAACAGCTTGGAAGTAGCTGTTTGATCCTCCCCACCTGTCCTTGTTACGACATTATAAACCATGAATTCCACGTTACGACATTATAAACCATGAATTCCTTGTTAAGATTTTATAGACCATGAATCTTTTTTGACTTCGATTTTTTGCCAGTTTAGCGGCAATCCGCAATGGATAGTCGCCGTGAGTTGGGCAGGGCCAACCAGTTACGAAAACCTTGCCGCATACCACTTGCTGATACCCGGCTGAAAATGGTCATTGCCTGCGATGATTTGGGGCCCCGTTCCAATTAGCTCCGTACAAATTAGCGCAGTACAAATTAGCCCAGTACAAATCGGTCGCCGGTCACCCTGAAGAATTCTCTGTCCGTCGGGCGGATTACCGGCTTACCCAAAACCAGACTAGTTCTGGGCCATCTAAGTTCTGGGCTATCTAAATTCTGGGCCATCTAAATTCTGGGCCATCTAAAACCGCTACTTGCCCCAGCGCAGGGCGAGTACATCAAGGTCGCGGGCTAACTTAAGAATGCCTTTGCGACTGGCTGGGGTCATTGGATTTAAGGGGTGGCGGACAACGTCACTGGTGATAACCCCACCCTCTTTCATAACCACCTTGGTCCCCTGAAGCCCACACTGACGGTTTTCATAATTGATCAGGGGCAGGATTCTGTGGTACTGCGCAGCTGCTGCTTTTGCATCCCCAGAACCATAGTCTTGGACAATTGGTTTAAGTAACTCCGAATACATGGCACTCGACATGGTGCCGATCGCCCCTGCTTCCAAATCAGGCATCAAAGTAATGGCCTCTTCTCCATCGAAAGGGCCCACCACCGCATCCCCACCTGCTTCAATAAGTGCCCGCAGCTTATTGGCGGCACCTGGAACTTCGATTTTGAAATAGGAGACGTTGGAAATTTCGCGTGCCAATCGTGCCAGAAACTCTACGCTCAGACTCACACCACTCAAAGGCGCATCCTGGATCATAATCGGAATGTCGATCTGTTCGGCAACCCGAGCCAACTGTTCATAGGTTCGGGTTTCATCGGCCTTCAAGGCGGCACCGTGGTAGGGCGGCATGAGCATAATCATGACTGCCCCCTTGTCATTGGCGCGTCTTGCCCGCTCAATCACGATACGGGTACTGTAATGGCTGCACGTTACAATGACAGGGACACGACCAGCTACATGATCGAGGCATACGTCCAGCAGCTGGTCTCGTTCCTCATCGGAGAGCAAAAATTGTTCTGAATAGTTGGCAAGAATGCAAACGCCATCGACGCCTTGATCAATCATGCAATCCAGCGCGCGGCGTTGGCTTTCGATATCGAGTTCTTCGTTGTCAAAAAATGTCGTTGGTACAACAGGAAAAACCCCTCGATAGATTGTTTGGCTGCTCATATCCGATACCCATAAACTGGTTGTGGTTTTAGTTCGCCTGCCGCGACCTGATCGCGTCCTATGGTTTATTACAATAACTCTCTGATATCAAGCAGCCCGTACTGCAGACGCTACAAAGATGACGCAAACCCACAGAAACTTTGATGCAAGAGACTAGCATCCCCAACCTGGGCTGGAAATCCTCCCACTCACGACCGATTGCGCGCGTCCCTTTGGAAAACCAAAACAAGACATTGCCTTCATTCCCCAACAGGTCGAGGTAGACTTTTTTTCGGGGCCTGGTTCCCCAGTTGCCGGCAACTTTCAGCGATCTACCCAGCTCACTCCTCCAGTTCACGCGGTCGCCACAGATTGATGAGCGTCCCCTCGGTCGCCAGGCTCAGTGATGGCCACTGGTCGATGGGCAGTTCAACCTGGGCCAGTGCGGCAGTGGGCATCGCAGCGACTTCTCCGGTCAAACCCTCAAGCAACCCTTCAACCCCCGGATTGTGCGCGACCAGCAGCACGCACGCCTGGTCGCCGTCCAGCTCGGCCAGCACGGAGATGGCTTCGGCGGCCGATGCGTGATACAGCCTCTGGGTAACTTCCACGGTCCCCAGGTAGCTGCAGTTTTCAGCCACGAGTTCGGCCGTTTTTTTGGCCCGTTGCGCGGTTGAGCTGACAATCACCTCCGGAACAAGGTCTTGGCCCTTGAGCAAGCGGCCCATTTGTGGTGCAACCCGTTTGCCCCGCTTGTTGAGCGGGCGGTCATGATCATCCATACCCGCGTCGTTCCAACTCGACTTGGCATGTCGCAGTATCAGCAATGTTTTCATGGCTTGTCACTTCGAATGGGTGAAAGATTGGGAATCGGAACGTCACTGCCTGCAAACTCCGCCCGGGACGAAAAATGCTCAGCGAACGCAATTTCAAGCTGTGTGCCAGGGGCCAAAACCTGTTTGCAACAGCGAACATTATGGGCAGGGTAGTGGCTGTCAGTCAAAGAGCGCAGCACGAGGGCTGCCGGCCCAGTGAGAGCACCTTCGTGCGGCCACATCCATCACGCCGGCCGAACCATTACTTGCGGATGAATCGGCCCGTTTCTACACTGAATGGACCGCTGGCTGCCTGGTCGAATTTCATACCGCGCACGTTTAAGAGACTTTTCCAAATCGGCAGTTATCGGTTGGCATTTATACGCGGAGCCATGCAAAGGTCATGCAAAAGCACCAACTTCCAATCAAACGACGGCACTTTCTTCAGGGTACTGCATCGGCAGGTGGTCTGAGTCTCATTTCCAGCAGTGTCCGACTAGCCCAGGCCCGGAAAAATGCCCCCGAAAACACGTATCGCGTCGGCGTGATCGGCAGCACCGGACGTGGTGGCTATGGGCACAGGCTTGACGAAGCGTTTCTTGAAATCCCACAGACCAGGATCGTGGCCGTGGCTGACGACAACCCGGCAGGACTTGCCAACGCGCAAAAGCGGTTATCTGCAAAACGGACCTTTGCCGATTACCACCGCATGCTCGATGAAGTTAATCTGGACCTGGTCGTGATTTGTCCTCGCTGGGTCGATCAGCATCGCGACATGGCCGTAGCAGCAGCCCAGCGGGGAATTCATATCCTGATCGAAAAGCCGTTTTGCCGCACCTTGGCAGAAGCCGATGAAATTGTGACAGCCTGTGAAAACTCGGGGGCCAAGTTGGCCATCGGACACATCACCCATTACAGCCCGACCCTCAACAGGGTGCAACAACTTATCAACGAAGGAAAGATCGGACGAGTACTCGAGTTTCGTGGACGTGGTAAAGAAGATCACCGGGGCGGAGGACAGGACTTGTGGGTCCTGGGCACGCACATCATGGATTTAATCCGCGCTTTGGGAGGCCATGCCCAGTGGTGCCACGCCACAGTCCTCCAAAATGGCAGACCGGTCACGCAGGACGATGTGTTTGAGGGGCCCGAGGGCCTTGGCCCCCTCGCTGGCGATGAGGTACACGCCACGTACAAAATGTCCAACGGCGCGATGGCTTATTTCAGTTCGTTGAAACACGCCGGAAACGCAAATCGATTTGCCCTGCAGATTTATGGTTCAGAGGGAATTTTTGAGTTCCGGGAAGGTATTTTACCGGTGGTCCAATACCTTGGTGATGCCACCTGGTCACCTGGCCACTCGGGTGCACAGTGGCAAACCGTTTCCTCAGCCGGCATTGGCAAGCCGGAACCTCTCTCGGGACGTCGGTACCGGTCGCGTTACATGCTGGTGATTGAGGATCTGTTGGCTGCCATCGAAGAAGACCGTCAGCCACTTTGTGGGGTGTACGAAGCGCGGGGCACCACTGAAATGATTGTGGCGGTCTTCGAATCACACCGCCAGGGAAGACCCGTCACTCTTCCGCTGGAGAATCGCAACAACCCGCTGACCATGTTGAGATAATTAAAGTCCTGCGGTGACTGTGCCCTTCACTCCTATGACAACTGTCCGGCCTGGGGTGAAATAACTCTTGTGTGAAAGTGCCACCAACCCACCGGCACACGCTGGCTAAGCCAGAATATCTCTCACCACGTTGCCATAGACATCGGTCAGCCGAAAGTCACGACCTTCGTGCCGATAGGTGAGCTTTTCATGATCAAGACCCAACAAGTGCAGCAGTGTCGCTTGCAAGTCGTAGAGATGAATTCGACCTTGCACTGGCTGATAACCCAAATCGTCGGTCGCACCATAGGTCAATCCTGGTTTCACACCACCGCCGGCCATCAACGCGCAGAAGCTCTCCTGCTGGTGCTCCCGACCATGTTTTTCAATCGGCGAGGTCCCGGTAATATCCTGGCTCCATGGAGAACGGCCAAATTCACCCGACCACAAAACAAGCGTCTCGTCGAGTAACCCTCGTCGTTTCAAATCAACGAGTAATCCAGCTATTGGCCTGTCGACTTGCGCACAACTATTCGGCAAGGCCGTGCGAATATCCCCATGGTGGTCCCAACCACCACACGTCACCTGCACAAAACGGACTCCCGCCTCGCTTAAGCGACGAGCCAACAGGCAAGCACGCCCATTGCGATCCGTTGTTTCGTCATTGACACCATACAACCGTAACGTTTCTTCCGACTCGTCTGACAAATCGACCAACTGAGGTGTTTCCGTTTGCATACGAAATGCAAGTTCGAAGGACTCAATCATACCTTCCATGCGAGCATCGGCCTGCACACGACCAAGCAAGCGTCGGTTCATACCTTGCTGAAAATCCAATCGGCGACGCTGGATCAACTCTTCGACAGTCGAGTCCTGCAAGTATTTAATCGGCAAAGTCTCCTCGTCGTCCGGCACGACAACGGGGGTTCCCTGGTGGCCCCCAGCCAAAAATGCTGATCCATAGGTACGTCCATCCCCCGGCGGATGAATGGTCATAAAGCTCGGAAGATTTTCGTTCTCCGTTCCCAACCCATAACTGATCCACGACCCCAGGGAAGGGCGCACCTCGGACAAGGTTCCCGTATGGAATTGAAGTGTTGCCGGCGCATGTGCCTTGTTATCTGTGTGCATGGCCCTCATCAGACATAAATCATCGGTAACGCGAGCCAGGTTCGGCAACAAGTCCGACATCATCATGCCACACTCACCGCGGGGCCGAACGGGAGCAACAGGTTTCATGGCAAGAAACTGGTCGACCCCCAATCGAAGCTGATGCTTGTCGACCGGAGCCGAAATCGTCTTGCCGTGATACCTGGCGATGATCGGTTTCGGGTCAAACAAGTCAGGCTGCGACGGCCCTCCGGCCATGAACAGAAAGATAACTCGTTTCGCACGAGGAGGATGATTGGGGCCATACCGGCGGCCCGGTTGACCTGCTGCGCTGGCCAGTTTCGAAATCATCCCTTGTAGCGCCACACTGCCAAAGCCACACCCGGCTGTTCGCAACCACTGTCGACGGGACATCTCCGATACCAATTGCCTCTTCATCATCAACCTTTTTTAGGTGTTTTGCTTTTGCTTACAATGTCATCAGGAACTCATTGGTCATCAAGAGCGCATGGCATAATTCATGCCACCCTGTTTCATCCCCCGACACAAACGGTTGGGATGCCTCCTTTTCAACAGAAGTAATCGGCCGATTTAACGTGCAGAGCCACAACAATTCCAGTCTCGCATCACTTTCCGTTGTAACGCCCTTCACTTGTTCTGCCAATTTTACCGCATGTTGCTTCACCGCGGAACTATTCATCAAAAACAAAGCCTGCGTGGGGACTTCCGTAGTTGCCCGTTGGCCGGCAAATTCAGCCGGTTGCGGAAAATCAAATACATTTCGCAACTCCGCCGGTCCCGGCTGGAGAGCCGAACGAATAACTGGCAAATAAACAGTGCGCTGCATCTCCTGCTGGGGACGCCACCGCTTGATTGAGAACGAAACTGGATTCACATTCTTAGGATCGATATTCTTAACATTCTCAACAAACTCCAGTGGCAGCGCCGGTCCACCCGTTGAGCTTAATAGTTGGCCACTCACCGCAAGCATTGAGTCGCGCAGCGCTTCGGCGTCAAGTCGACAACGATTCATCCTCCAAAGTAAACTGTTGGCTGGATCACGCCCATACGATTGCTCATCGTAGGCACTACTCATCCGGTACGATCGGGAAAGGACCAGAGAGCGAATCAACGATTTTCGCGACCAGCCATCGCGGATAAATTTTGTCGCCAAATGATCCAGCAATTCCGGATGGGTTGGTACCTCCCCTCGAACACCAAAATAATCAACCGACGGTACCACTCCTGCGCCAAACAACTTTTGCCAAATCCGGTTGACCGTCACCCGGGCCGTGAGAGGATTGTCGGCACTGGCAAGCCAGTCGGCAAACTCACGGCGACCACTCACCTTCGGTGGAATCGCAGGTCCGACTGCTTCGCTCCCGGTAACCACTGACATAAAACCACGAGGTACTTTCTCGCCCAAGGCATGCGGGTTACCACGAATCGTGATGTGCATGTCATCAGGATCACTGACATCACGTACACCGTAGGTCTTCTCTGAACCGGGCGCAAAGTACTCCGCATGCAGGATTTGCTGATCGAGTTGGTCGATACGCTCCACCAGGCCATCGCGCTCCTGGGTCCACTCTTCCTGACCCGCTTCTTTTTCCTCCTCTTCTTTCAGCAATGCCTCCAATTCATCTTTCCGTATCGTTGCGGTGTCTCGTTCATCTTTGTAAGCGGACAGTTTTGTCGCATGTTGCTGCACCTGTTCAGCCTGCCGGGCCAGTTGCAATTCGGTTTGAGGCAATTCATGCTCGACGATGTCGCTCCAAACGCCACGGTCCGTTTTATAAACCGACTGGGTGTTATAAAAGAAACCCGCCATCGCATAGTAATCTCGTTGCGAAATCGGATCGAACTTGTGATCGTGACACCTCGCACAACCGGTGGTCATGCCGAGAAATGCTTTGCCAGTCTTAACAACTTGCTGGTCGACAATGTCGACCCGCATTTTTGCCTTGTCGGCC
>JAKVCB010000259.1 GCA_022448345.1 Pirellulales bacterium | reverse complement strand
ATCAGGGCCGCGAACACTATCACTTTGTCGACGACGTTGGTGCCGGTTTCGCCCAGGCCGCCACGGAACCCTTTGAAGGATATGGAGCCTTCAACCTGAGAGGAAAGACCTACCCGGTTAAAGATTTTTGCAATCTGCTAAGCGAAGTGTCTGGAGGGGAAATCTCGATTGCCGAAGATGCAACCCGGATGCCGTTCGTTTGTGACCTGAGTGAGTCGGCAATCGTAAAAACTTTCCCCGCCATGCCACGGACCCGGCTACGAGATGGGATCGAGCGTTCTCTAGACTGCTTTGGCCAAGCCATTTCCGAGGGTCACCTTACCAAATTGGATTTAAACTAAGCGTGGCAGGCGTCGGCAGGGGGGGCACCAATGGACGACCATGCTCAACACATAGCAGCCCCAAAGAAGCTGCGGGCAAACGTCCCCCTCAGCCATCCAGGATGCCACCGCAGCCATACCTGCCGTGCTCTTCAACCAGTTGTGAAAGCCGCTCAATGTTTTCAGGGCTGGTTCGCGGGGCAACCGAACACGCACTGCTGAGGATGTACCCTCCCCCCTGGCCAGCAACGTTGATCCGGTGCATCACCGCTTGCTCAACATCATCAACACTGCCTTGAAGCAGCGTGGTGACCGGGTCCAGGTTGCCTTTAATAAAAGCTTTTCCCTTCAGTTGTGCGACGGCCTGGTCAAGTTCAACGGTGCCCAGCGGAGGCGGGTCCAGGGTATCGATCCCGTTGGTACCCGAGGCCAACATCAAGTCCAACCGATCTCCAATCGCACCGCAGGTATGGGTGTAAAACACAATATCATCGCTGGCTGCCTTCACAGCTTGAATCAGTCGGCGTTCGTAAGGCAATACAAACTCTTCGTAATTCTCTCGCGATATCAATCCCGCTCCGGCAAATGCGGACGAAATCAGGATCGCGTCCACTCCAGCCTTGGCCTGCAAGGTGGCCAATTGAATCGTTCCTTCGGTCAGGCGATCCAGACAAGCATGTGTCTTTGCCGGGTCGTCGATAAGTGCCAACAAAGCGTGCTCGTAATTCAGCAGTTCCAGAAACTGGGCAAAGGGACTAAACACCTCGCCGTGGACCGAGACCTCATTGCCCACCCGAGATTTTACCGCCCGAATAGTGTCGGTGTGAAACTCTGGGAAGTAGTCTTCGAAATCGCGTGGTTCTGAGTCAAATCCCCACGTGTAGGGGTAGGTAATGTCGGTCAAATCCCATGGTTCCACATACCAGAGATGATCCGGGGTAATTTCTTCAAAGGTGGGAAAGTACCGTGTTCTGTCACTTTGAAAGTAATGTGGATTGTCATCGTGGGGGACGATAGTGTAGTTGCCATTTTTCCACCAGACCCATGTTTCTTCCCGTCGAGTCTTTTCTTCAACGCGATCAACATGCTGTTCAAAATCGGGATCCCGGCCCGGCAAGTTCACCAGGATACCGTCAAAGCGGTAACGGCGCTGAAGCTGGACAAGTGCCTCGGCGAATCCTTCCGAGCGGAACCAGATGTCGATTGGCTCCAGGTCGGTGTGGCGAAAATAGTGCCCTACTGCCAATTGGCACATCACTGGTACCCGATCGGGAACCTCGCGACGCATGGCGGTGCGTATCCGCTCGCGGCTGGACATAGTCATACGCGTACCCCAACTTGGCTCGTCAATACCATTGTCAGACCGATTGAACAGTTACCTTGTGACAGCGATCATCCCGTCAGTCCAGTCGTGGACCTTACGATGGCACCCCAGCGAGGAATTGTTGTACGAGACGATTGACATCGCCGGCAGCTTCCATTTGAACCATGTGTCCACAACCTTCCAGGATTTCGACTTGTGCCGTCTGAGGGAGACCCGACGCATGTCCGGAGGGCACAATTTGATCGGCCGCACCCCAAATGACCAGAAGTGGTATGGATAGTTGATGTCGCTTTTCGCCAATCAGCCATGCTTGTTGACCATCCACAATGAACTTACCGGCCATGGCCTTTAGCGCGTCGCGGACCCCATCCAGGCGTTTGAACTTGAGCACATCGTCGACCAATTGACGGGTGACCTGCGCGGGATCGGCAAATAGTTTCTCCAGGTGGGGTTTGAGCTGTTTGCGTCGATCGGCCTCGATCACACCGGTGAGATACTCGTGATTGATCTCCGGCCCCAATCCAGCAGTGGCAATCAAGGTGCAAGACAACACCCGTTCAGGATATCGCTCGGCGAGGGTCAGACAGATCACACCTCCCATCGAGTGCCCAACGAAGTGTGCTTCCTGAATCTCCAGTGCATCAAGCCAGTCCTGCACCGCATCCACGAAAAACTCCATCGAAGCGTCACCGACATCTTTTGACGACTGGCCATGGCCTGGCAGGTCCAAAGCATAAACGGCATGGTTCTCGGCCAGTGTACCGTGATTGAAGAGCCAATTATTGAGGTCGCCGGCAAAGCCGTGGATCAAAACAACCGCTGCGCCATCATCGCCGCGTTTTAAATAACAGAGCCGCCGACCGCCGACTTCCACAAACAGGGGAGTATCGTCTTTTGCCACATGGTCGTCTTCAACGTCTTCTGTTTTAAAGCCCTCGACAAACCGATCAATGTCGGCGTCGGCAACCGACGCACCGGCAATGACCCCCAATAAGCCCCCCACAGGAACCTCGAGTCCGGGCTCAGCAACCCGGCGCCGCAGCATACCACTTACCGGAGACTCGACATTGCCGGTGATTTTCTCGGTTTCAACTTCAAGAACCTCAGTCCCCGCTGTTATTTCCGTACCTTCGGCAACGAGCCAGTCGACCACCTTGCCTTGCTTCATGGCTAGCCCCCACTTGGGCATAGTCAGTTGTTGGATGCTGTCGTCTCCCATGACTTTTGATACTCCGCAACCTCACGCACTACCGCAGCAATGTTGTCTGCGCTGGGTTTGTAGAGATCCTCCAGTGTTTGGTTAAAAGGAACGGGGGTGTGAGGCGCGGTCACCATTTTGATCGGCGCCTTCAGCGATGCGAAAGCCTTCTCGGCAATGAGCGCGGAAATATCGGTGGCCATACTGCAACGCGGGTTGGCTTCGTCGACGATAACCACGCGACCCGTATTTTCGACACTTTCGAGAATCGTGTCTTCATCCATCGGGGAGGTTGTCCGCAGATCAACGATTTCGCACTCGATTCCATCTTTCCCCAATGCTTCAGCTGCTTTCAAAGACTCCTGGACCATTTCAGCCAACGTGACAATGGTGATGTCTTCACCATCTCGTACAATTTCCGCTTCACCAAACGGAATAGTATACGATTCCTCTGGCACGTCTCCTTCAAGCTGGTACAGATTCTTGTGCTCAAAAAAGATGACGGGATCATTGTCGCGAATCGCCTCGATCAACAGTCCTTTTGCGTCGTAGGGATTCGATGGCACCACACATTTTAATCCCGGAATGTGAGTGAACATCGAATAAAGGGACTGGGAATGTTGTGCAGCTGCCCGGAATCCCGCGCCGATCATGGTGCGAATCACCACGGGAGTTTCTGCCTTACCACCAAACATATATCGAAACTTGGCAGCCTGGTTGAAGATCTGGTCAAAGCAAACGCCCATAAAGTCGTTAAACATCAGCTCAACCACCGGCCTCAACCCGGAAGTTGCCGCTCCAATCGCGGCACCGATAAAGGCCGATTCGCTGATC
>JAKVCB010000258.1 GCA_022448345.1 Pirellulales bacterium | reverse complement strand
GATCGTGAAGAGGCGGCCGACGAGTATGTAATGGCAGTTCGTGGCGGGGGGCGTGGTGACGTTACCGAGACGCATCTTCTCTGGAAGCATCCGCCCAAGCATACCGATCATATCGTTTCGCCGCTGGTGGTGGGGAAACGAATGTTGTTGGTCAAGGGTGGCGGTATCGCGACCTGCTTTGACACGGAAGCCGGGAATCCCGTCTGGAAGCCGCGACGAATCCAGGCCACGGGTGAATACTTTGCTTCGCCGATCTATGGGGATGTACACCAGCTATTTCTGACGGCCAGTTGATTGTTCGAACCCGCAGTCGCTTGTTCTGCATTGCCGACAAGTAGGCCTTAAGCCGGGGCGGTCAACCAAAAGCGACCCGTTAGCCCAGCAGGCCAGGAATCGGCTTGGCGTGATAGATTTGATGGGGTCGTGAGACCTCGTCATGCCAGACAGCCGTGGGTGGAATTCCCAGGGCATGGTAGATCGTAGCAGCCATGTTGTCTGGCAGTTGCGGACTGGAAGCCGGATAGCCACCGATTTTGTCCGAAGAGCCGATTACGTTGCCGCCTTGGACACCGCCACCGGCGAAAAAGACGGTTTGGACTGCTCCCCAGTGATCTCGCCCGGGGCCATGGAAGCTTTCGGAAAGTGTTGACAGTTTCGGTGTGCGACCGAATTCCCCTGCCATTACGATCAACGTGCTATCGAGCAAGCCGTTGGATTCCAAGTCATCTAACAGAGCGCAGAGTGCTTTGTCGGTTGGTGGGAAGAGCTTGTCTTTAAGTCGCGGGAAGGCGTCGCCGTGCGTGTCCCAAGTTTCGTTGTTACCCAAGTTGACCTGGATTAAGTTGACACCAGCTTCGACCAACCGATAGGCCATTAGCAGGGACCAACCGAAACTGTTTTTGCCGTAACGTTCCTGGATTTTCTCCTCGGCCTTGGTGACATCAAAAGCACGTCGGACTTTAGCGTCAGCAAGCATCGAAATGACCGATTGACGGTTCTTGTCGTATTGGCTTGCAATGGCTGAGTTTTCCATAGCAGCACGTTGTGCGTCGATGGTTTCGAGTAAGCTGAGCCGATCGCCCAGTCGTTGACGATTCATCCCGCTCGGAAATTTTAGGCTGGGTGCCTGGTAAGTGCGAGCATCAGCATCTTTGGGCGGTTTTTTTGACTGGTTCGGGAAGGTGTACTCGGGATACGCACCTCGCCACATCGGGTCTCCATAAGGAGAAGCTTCGATAAAGAACGGGTCTCGATGTCGCCCCATGACGCCGCCATAAGCGCCTGGGATCACGCCGCCGGACCAGTGGACGAGGCGTTCGGGTAAAACAATCGCCGGTGGCAGGTTGTTGTTCTGTGGAGGTAACGCATCACCAACAATCGAGGCAATCGAAGGCCAGTCGGAAGAACGTGGTTTGCGATCGCCGCGAAAACCAGGTGGTGGTACGGAACGACCGGTTAGCATGTAGAAGTGACCCAGGGTATGGCCGTTAGTGGGATGTGTCAGTGAACGGCAAATGGCCCACTTCTCGCTGCGTTTCGCTAAGCCGGGTAAATGTTCACTAATCTGGATGCCAGGGGTGCTGGTGGGTGCCGGATTAAAATCACCACGCACTTCTGCCGGTGCATCTGGTTTGAGATCAAAACTCTCATGCTGGGTTAAGCCACCTGAGAGGAAGATGTAGATACATGTTTTGGCTTTGCCGCCGCCGGAGAGGGTGGACGCAGGAGTTGCGGCTTGCAACTGCTCAAGGTGATTGCTTCCCATTCCCAATAAGCCAATTGCACCAGCTTGTAGTGCGGTTCGGCGCGACAACTGCGGATGATGCCAGTTGGCTGTAGACATGTGTGACATCCCTGTAGGCAAAGACAATGTGAATGACTGTGACTATTGTTAATATCGTAGCCGTCCCTGTCAAACATGAGCAAGATCATTCACCTGAAATTTTGACCGGTAAACCGGCCGTTATTTGCTCATTTGAGCCAGTGGGCAAGTTTAATCAGCTGGTTTAAACTGGTTGTAGCGGTTTACTTGGGCCAAATATCCGTGGCTAAGCGGCAGGCGGGCAGTCTCCGCTACGTGCCAGCTGGCGGGAACGCTGATGGCTATCACGTTGACAGGAAAGCGAGTTGATCATGCGAGTGTTTCGAGAACAGTTTTATTTCTACCTGGCAGGTTTATATGTTCTGGTGGGGTGTTGTAGTGGACCACTATTCGGAGCGGAAAAGGCGGCCAAGCAACCGAATATTCTCTTCGTGTTTGCCGACGATCAGGCCTTTGACACGATTCGAGCCTTGGGGAACAACGAGATCCGAACGCCCAACTTGGATCGTTTAGTCCAGGACGGAATGACTTTTACGCATACATTTAACCAGGGCTCCTGGTCGGGTGCAGTCTGTGTAGCAAGTCGCTGCATGTTGAACACTGGGCGTTTTCTTTGGAAAGCCAACCAGGTTTACCGTCAAACGGAACAGGAACGCCAAGCAGGACGGTTCTGGTCCGAGTACTTGAAGAAAGCCGGCTATCAAACCTATATGACCGGTAAGTGGCATGTTCGTGCCGATGCGACTAAGGCATTTGATCGTGCCGGACATGTCCGCGGTGGCATGCCGAATCAGACACCTGAGGGTTATAACCGGCCACACGAAGGAAAGCCGGATGTTTGGAAACCGTGGGACACGAAATTCGGTGGATTCTGGAAAGGTGGTAAGCATTGGAGCGAGGTCGTTGGTGATGATGCTGTTTCGTTTCTGGAACAGGCCTCGAAGAGTGAGCAGCCCTTCTTTATGTACCTGGCCTTCAACGCGCCCCATGATCCCCGGCAAGCACCCAAAGAATTCGTGGACATGTATCCATTAGACAAGGTGGCTGTTCCGAAGAGTTATCTACCCACCTACCCGTTCATGGAGGGGATGGGAGCAGGCAAAGGGTTGCGGGATGAAAAACTGGCGCCGTTTCCACGTACTGAGTATGCCGTCAAGGTGAATCGCCAGGAATACTATGCCATCATTACCCACATGGATCAGCAAATTGGTCGCATCCTGGCGGCCCTGAAGAAGTCAGGGAAAGCCGATAATACGTACATCTTTTTTACTGCCGATCATGGTCTAGCCGTCGGTCGTCATGGCCTGATGGGAAAACAGAATATGTTTGATCATAGTGTTCGGGTTCCGTTCATGGTCATTGGGCCTGGTATTGCCGCGGGTACTAGAAGTGATGCCTGGATCTACTTGCAGGATGTGATGCCGACCACGCTGGAACTGGCGGGGATTAAAAAGCCGCAACATGTCCAATTCAAGAGTCTTTTGCCGTTGATCCAAGGGGAATCGAAGAGTGGTTACGAGGCGATTTATGGCGCGTATCTGGCATTGCAAAGATCGGTTCGAGAGGGCCCCTATAAGTTGATTCTCTACCCAAAGATCTCCCAGCAGGTCTTATATAACGTGCAAGAAGATCCTCTCGAATTGAAGAACCTGGCAGCGGATCCGAAGTATGCCAAGGTCAAGAAGAAACTCTTCGCTCGCCTGCTTAAATTGCAGCAACAAACGGGCGATCAATTGGACTTGAAGACGACCTTTGCCGACCTGCGGTGAAACTCAGGTTCTGCCTGAGAGGTTGCCACGGAGTTAGTGATGAATAGACAGCAAAAAATCGTAAGTTGGATTTTACGGACGATCCGCTTCTTTGGAATGCTCGCGATCGTGC
>JAKVCB010000257.1 GCA_022448345.1 Pirellulales bacterium | reverse complement strand
GTTGGCTTACAGCGCAGAGATCGTCGCACCTTATTACGTTGCAGATGCCCGATCATGTGCCATGACAAGGGCGTCACATCCCGCATGGCCTGGGATTTCTGCCACATTAATTGTGGACGGCTTTCACCCAAATCACAACAACCAGCCGCGGTCAACGCACGCGTGAGCTGTTCGTCCACATACTTTGACACGCCGATGATGCGAATTGAATCTGGGTCCCGTGCACATGCGAGCGCAGTTTCGCGGACCTGCTGTTTCACAGATTGCCAATTCTGATCGATTCTCTTCTGCGTCTGCTCTTCAGTCATTATCCGTGGCACACTTATCGTCTACCGTTACCAACTCTTCATGTGACCCATCACCAGCGTAAAAACGTGAGCCGTAAAAATCAGCAATCAAATGTTTCCCCAGCGCCGTACGACATCGTCGCTCACCCAGCGAACGATACACCATCCATTGTTCAGATCCAGCCTGAACGCGATAGGCGGTAGCTTCATGCCGTGGCACCAGTTGCAATTGATCTCCTACGGTCAACTGCCGCCAAGTCCTCGCTCGCGTGAAGCGACGCTTCTGCAAATCAAACCAAATCGGTGCATAAAGAGAATTCCGTCCTCGTACAAACAACTGCAGGTGCCTGTCCTTCGTCTCACCCAGAGTCGACTCTGTAGCCCCTGTTGACCATTCACCGGCAGCCAATGGGACCACCAACGCTCGACGCTTTCCGTCAGCAAGGAACCCTTCACGTGTCTGAGCTTCGGGCGACCAACTGATTGACTGTCCCAGTGGCAAGTTACACCAGTATTCGACCGTGGTTTCTGTACCCTCAACCGGTTTATCTGGAATCACACTATCCGCAAGTAGCACACAGCGATCATCCCGAACTAGCATTATCTGCCGCTGCAAAACGAGTCCACCACTCCACGGCTGCTCTATTTCCAAATAATGAACATCATCATCACTGTACTCACAGACTTCGCTCCACTTCCCGCAGAATTGCCGCTCAACGCCGTCCACCTCCAGATGTACCTGAACCCTTCCGGAAAATAAACGCCGCCGACCGGCAAGCAGTTCGAACTCCGGAACCTCCCCAGAGTAGTCAAGATGAAATCTTCCTTGTCTGACATCCCAATCCGCAAAACCGACGGCTAGTTTTGCATCTTTGTCGTGGTGCCATGTATCGGGAAGGCCCACCTCCCATGCCAGTCGTCCACCCACAGGGGTTTCCCCGCGGGCAGCCGCAAAGGCCGCCTTCAACGTTTCAGGGTATTCGCTTTGCAATGTCGCGATCAACCCGCACTTTTGTTCGTCAGCCGACATGGCATCCAACGAAGCATCACTCAACGCGGTTCCCACCGGATGCGTCAAGGCAGCTGCCCATTTGGCCAGGCTTGCCTGAGTGATTCGGTCAGATTTCCGAAATTTTCTTTTCGCAACTTTGTCGAGCAACATCCGGCAACGTATTAAAGATGCCAAAACAAGTCGAACGCTGGCCGCGTTCCCCAAAACTTCGGATACAGACTCCTGCTCCCGATCGCACCACATGCGGACGGACTCGCCCGCATTTCCAGCCAAGCTTTTACAGGCAGCAACACATGGAACACGCCAAGCCAGTGTTAGACCCAATTCACCAGCAAGCATTAAATGATCGAATTGGTAGGCAGTGCTGCGTTGAAGAACAGACTCATGAAGCTGCTGCAAGCTCGAAGTGAGCCGCCACCAACGGTGAGCTTCAATGCGGCTAGCAAGTGCGGGTAAAGCAGCTGCCCAGATAACCGCAGAATGACACTCTAAAGGGGTGAACACCTTCCGACTGTCGACCGAATCGATAAAGGATGCTGCCTCACGGTCAAAATCGATGGTGTCGGAAAATTCGCAGTCGCTGTCACCCACCCTATCGGTTGCACGAGTCAACGCCGACAAGGCGAGAATAAGGCGATCACACTCGCCACCTTGGGCCGCCGATACGCCCCAGAGATAAATCGCGCGCTTCCCTTCTTCTCCACCAAACATTTTCTCTGCGTGTTTGGGATGAGCCAAACGCGACAAACGTTTGGTCAAGTGGCTCCAGCTCTCACTGCACGAGTCATCGATAGGATGATGGCTATCCGCATCCGTAGGCTCAACCCTTTCCGACTCAGTAAGAAACGATTCTCTCGACATCCAAACCAACCAATTTGTCCGTGGCGTTACTTTCATCAGCAACGCCGGTAATTTACTCACTCAAATCCCACAGAATACAACTGATCCGCAATCCTGAGGCCACTACCACGAAAGCAGCAAACTTTGTTTACCCCGCCGTGCCGCGAGGCCTTAACACCGATCTAAATGCTTGGTGTATTAGATTTTTCCAAACGCCTCCCCACCACAAGAGAAGAAATCGCGGGAGTGACCCGTTGGCACGATAACTGCAAAGATAGTCGCTTTAAAGCATGACGATACCTTACTGGCTAAAAGTTGCTACGCTAGCCTGTAGGAAGAGGGTCGCCGTGACACGAATATCCTTGCATGAACACGAAGATTGACCGAAAATTTCACCGGTCGGGGCCCCGGACGGGGCCAGAGACTTCCCCAAACAGAACCACCTCAACAAAAAACCGCCTCGCAACCCCAGCAATTCTGCTGGGGCAATGAGGAGTCACCTGCGGCACTAGAAAGAGACCAAATGAATCAGTGCATCCGAATTGTTACTGCATTTTTGCTATGCTATTGCCTAGTTCCCCAGCTGGAAAATATCCAAGCCATTGCTCAGGAACCAGCAACTGGTGAAAACGCAATAGGAACGGCCCTCAACCCCGCCAGCACTGACCCACCAGAGACCGAGGCGGCTCCCAATTCAAAATCCAGACTACCCGATCCGGGATCACCCGACGACAGTAGCACACTTGATGCCCAAGATACTGCCACACAGGCCGAAATCGACGCGTCCTTAAATGCATATGTGTCACCGGCTACCATCACCCGGCGCGCGCTGAGTCCACCTCCGGGTGGCACACAAATCAGCAAGGATCATCTGTGGATCGATACGAAAAACAAACAGGTAATTCTAGATGGCTACGTAGCGATGACCGATGGTCCTCTTGAAATGTTTGCTTGCCCTGAGGGAACCAAAGAGCACGAATCCATTATCGGCACGCTCGCCAGATCCAAAGAAGTTCACGCAGCGTTACTTGCTGTTGGCGCAATGCGAGGGACTCCAGTTGAGTTCTTGCCAAAATTTGTACCCGCGACAGGCCAGCGTATCCGCTTGTGGGTTTGTTACCGAGATAAAGATGGCAACTTTAAGTCAGTCGACGGTCGACGCTGGGTTAAAAAAGCAAGCACAGGAAAGCAGATGGAGCCAGACTGGGTCTTTTCAGGCAGCGGATTCTGGAAGGATCCCGAGAGTGGCAAGGAATTTTATCGTGCTGATTCAGGTGACATGATCTGTGTGTCGAACTTCAACTCTGCGATGATGGATATCCCCGTAGCAAGTAGCGCGGAAGCTGGTGACCTGCTGTACTTACCTTTTACCGAACGAATTCCTCCTCAAGGCACCCCGCTTCGCATTGTGCTGATTCCCATTCCCCTGCCCACCGACAAACCTGTCAAGGTGGGAAGTCAACGAAACACCCAGACGCCGCCAAACGAATCAATTATGCCGCTGAAAGCCAAGGCAGCGCCCAAACCCACTGGCAAGACCAAGCCAAATTCGACAACGAAAACGGGC
>JAKVCB010000256.1 GCA_022448345.1 Pirellulales bacterium | reverse complement strand
GTCTGTGAACAAACAGTTAGGTGATGCAGCCACAATCCCACCCCAGGATGCGGGACCGGCGGTCGTTGCACTTGGGCAGGCGAATGAGGAGGCATCGTCCCTCCAGCCGATCCCTGTCGCGAACTACCGAAGTGCATCTTCGAATAACAACAGTGGGCAGCAAGCAGTCCAGGCCAGCTATGGTCCTCGGGTTTATCCGGAACAGAATTACCCTGCTCCCGGTGCAGTCGTCCAGCCTTGGCATCCCGATTCGCTCTATGCGGGAAGCGGCGCCGGCCTGAGACTCGCACAGCGAACAGATGCATCGGTCCTCACTCCCGAGCCGATCACGGCCGAAGCTATTACTCCCGAACCGGCCGGTACCGAAGAAATTTTGCCCGAGGATCTGGGTCCCGGTGAAATCCTTATTCCCGATGGAACCGATCCGATGGACGTGGGTGTTTTCTCCCAGGAGTGCTGCTCGGATTGTGGCGGAACGCCTTGCCAGTGCGATCCGGACTGGGGATATCCGCTGCCGGATTGTGCATTCCCCTGCTTTCCCTTCCTCCGTCCCACTCTTGAATTTGTCGACTTCTCCGTCGGTGCCGAATCATTTGCCGGCCCTGCCGACATGGGTGTTAACAGCAACTTTGGATTTAACGAGAAGGTAAACCTCTCGGGAAGTTGGCTCGGCGGATGGGTCGGTTGGCAAATCGGTGCACGATTCATTCAAGCTGATCTGCATGGCATGCGAGTCAATGTTAATCCTACCTTGACGAGTACAGTCGGCTGGAAATCTGATATTCGACATCAGGAATTCCTCACCCTTGGACTTTTTCATCGTGCGACTGAGTATCAGCCCTGGCAAGGTGGTGTCGCGATCGACTTTATGGAAGATCACTTCTACTACAAGACAGACCTCTCCCAACTTCGCTTTGAGTTGAGCCGTCGCTTTTGGTGTCGCCTCGATTTTGGGACATGGATCGTCTTGCACGCCGATAAGGAAGTACAGGTAGTGGAACACCGTTTGGAAGGTCCGTCCTTTGCCGAATATCAAGCTTCAGACCAATACACACTCTTCCTTCAGTGGGCCTTTCCCAACGGTGGTCAGGCAAGAATCTACGGCGGTGGAGGGGATAACCGGGATGGCATCATTGGTGGCAACTTCTGGACGCCCCTCTCCCACAGCGTGACCGTGGAGGGAAATTTTGGGTACCTGTTTTCAGGAAAAGACGGGAGTGTGGGACCAGGACTTCCTGCTAACGCACGTCCGACCCGAAAATCGCTTTATGATGCGTACGGCGTGAGTGTCAATATTGCCTGGTATCCTCACTGCCGAGCACGCGTCTCAAGCCGCTCTGCCTATCGAGCCTTGTTCCCGGTCGCCAACAACGGCACCTTCTTCGTCAACCGTCATCGAGATTTCTAAAGCGTATTCCAGGGGGTTGGGGGCGTAAAAGAAGAGCCCGGTGGTTCGTCCACCGGGCTCTTTCTTCTTCTTGTTTCAGGGACCGCAACCGGACCAACCGACGGCGGATCGCGTGGCCTTAAAGTTACCACAGTCTACCTATCTGCCCGCGAATGATTGCCAGCACTAGTATCAGCGTTGAAAAACAAACATGACACATGACCCGACGAAATGCGGTATCCCGACGAACTCGACCGGGTCAGAACGTCAAAATGAGAAGAACCGTCAACAGTTCTTTCGCAACCGGTAGAGTTTGACACCATTCATTCCGCATCTTCGGTTTGCTCGCAAATATCGCTTCATTAGTCTGAACTCCACCTGATCAGAGGTCGATAGCAAGATTGGCAAAGGGTTCTTTGAGCCTGTGTTGGCCCTTGGTCTGAATGGATCAAGCGAGCCAGATAGGGCGGAGCGCTCTCTGCACCCCGCCCACGTGCTGGTTGGATGCTGGCACGCTGTCGCAAATCACGCGAGACAAAATTAATTCCTCATTCAGGGAATGGAGTACCCGCCATGAGACTTCTCAAGATTTCATTTGCCTTTGCGATCGCAGGAGCGATTAGTTCAGGCAGCGCATTTGCACAAGTGCAGGTGCCGACCCCGGTCGACCAGACCTCGTTTAACTACGATAGCTACTATGCTGCTGATGCTGTCGCTCAACCGCGTGAAGACGAAGGCCCTCTCGGACCCTCGGGACCTCCGGTTGACGTGATGGACAATGATTACTCTGGCGACGAAGGTCGCTACGCTCCGATGCCGGGCCTCAACTGGGGTGTCGACTGCGGATGCAATGAAGAATTGGACTGTGGCCCCATGTGGACGCTGCAGTGCTGTGAGAATTGCTGGGGACTCAACTACGGTGGTTGGTTGTCCGGTGGTTTCACGGTAAACAACTGGGGCAACACCACGATGCTCGGTAATGCCCAGCTTCCGTTTAATAACGATCCGCACGTGAACCTTAACCAAGCCTGGCTATGGTTTGAGCGCGAAGCGGACAACGGTGGCTATGGCTATGCCTGGGGTTATCACGTTGACGTGATGGCCGGTATCGACGGCCCCGACACGCAGGCCTTCGGTGGCCCCGGTTGGGATAGCACCTGGCAGTGGGGCAATGGTGGATATGGTGCGGCAATCCCGCAAGCCTATCTCACCTTAGCCTACGACGATTTGACCGCCATCTTCGGTCACTTCTACACCATCATGGGCTATGAAGTCGTTCCTGCTCCTTATAATTTCTTCTACTCCCACGCCTACACCATGGCGTACGGCGAGCCGTTCACCCACACGGGTGTTCTCGTCGAATGGTCGTACTCGGATCAGCTCACCTTCTACGGTGGCTGGACCAATGGCTGGGATGAAGGTTTTCAACTCGGTGCCAACAATTCCAGCACCTTCCTCGGTGGTGTTTCCTGGAACAGTGCCGATGAGCGCACGTCGATCACATGGACCGTCAACGCTGGTGACTGGGGCAAGGGTGCGAACATCCACCCGAACCAGGACACCGGTCCGACGACCATGAGCGAAGGTAAAATTTATGCCCAGAGCTTTGTGCTCCAACAGCAGATCGAAGATAACTGGACCTACGTGTTTCAAACCGACTACGGCTACAACACGTTTGAAGGTGCTCCGGGAACTGCTGGCGACACGCAGTGGTACGGTGTGAACAACTATCTGTTCTACAACTTCAACTGCTGCTGGGCTGCTGGTCTTCGTGCCGAATGGTTCTCCGATCCGAATGGTGCCCGCGTTGACCGAGCCGGTCTGAACGCAGGCAACGAACTGGCAGATCGGGCGAACTACTTCGAGATCACCGCAGGTGCCAACTGGAGGCCGAATAACAACTTCCGACTTCGACCGGAAGTTCGTTATGACTGGGCCAATGGCATGGGTCAATGGTGGTCAGCGATTCGACCCGAATGCAGGTGCCTATGATCACGCCGATCTGTGGACCTTCGGCCTCGACGCGATCTGGATGTTCTAATCCGGAATCGTTTGCGGCCTGCCTGAATGAGATGAGCGTACCGCCCGCACACCTGTGCGGGCGGTACTTTTTTTGTGGTGTCTGCTACAGACTCCCCGCACTTAATCTCGACCTTCGCCCTGCAGGGGGCCGATCATAAACATAAACGACTTGCCTGATGCAAAAATGGTGAGCCCGGCCATGTATGACTCAGCCCGCTTCATCCCACCGATTCGCATCGCGCAGGACTGGCTGTCGGCTTGCGTCTTTGCCGTAATCTTTCTTCAGTCTTCGACACTTCCTGCCGCAACGCCTAAT
>JAKVCB010000255.1 GCA_022448345.1 Pirellulales bacterium | reverse complement strand
CGCCTGCACAGTTCTCCAGTCCGGTCAATACATGCGTCGGTTCCCTCGATCGCTTCGACGGCGATCACTGTTCCGTCTTTAATGGTGATGGTCTGCCCGATATCCATGCCGCCCATCTGCTTGGCAACTTGCCACCCTGCTTCGGCATCTGAGGTCTGTTGTTGTTTGAGCTTGGGGCCTGCCAGTCTTCCTGCTTCCACGAGTAGCTCCGGTGCGAAGTCTGTTGCTGCGATCACTTCCATGCCTGCGCGGCCGTAGGCGTCTGTGACGGCAATCAGTAAACTGTCATCTCTGGCATCACGTTGGCGGCCGAGTAGGGCAGGCCCGAGTGTGCGGACGCAGGTCAGGTCCGGAAAGTGTCGAAGCCAGACAGAGCCTTGATAGAGGATGTCAGCCTTGAACAGTTTGCCGGCCATCGTGACTTGTTTGACGCCGTTGCGACGAAAGTAGCGGATGTGAAAGCCCAATTTTCCAACGCCCGCCCAAGTCACATGGTCGCAGATTGATTCCAAGTCAGTACTAGCGTGTCCCCTGATCGCAATGCAACAGACACGTCGGCCTTCGCGGATTAGCGATTGGGCGACTTGCACCGGAAAACTGCCCCATCCGGCAACCAGTCCGATGGGAGGGAGTTGTTCGTCTGACTGGTGCTGCGCCATGATCGTGTGTCCGCGTCTTGGCCAGTAACCGTTGCGGTCAATCATGCCGCTCGTGTGTCCTCGGAAGTGGGTCTCGGCTTGGTGGAGCCCGAAGCATTGGAGCCCGGCTGGTCCACCAGACGAGTCAGTTCCCGACGTAATTGTTTCAGTTCACGACGCATCTCAGGTAGCTTTCGCTGTACAGCCATGATTTGCATCTGGTCGCGTTGAGGTGTTGCCGGAGAGCCCAGGTAAACTTCGTTCCCGGGGCAACTGTCCATGACGCCCGCCTGAGCACCCACGATAGTGCCGTCTCCAAGTTTGATGTGGTCTTTCAGGCCGACCTGACCGGCCAGAATGACGTAGTCGCCTGTTGTGCAGCTTCCTGCAATGCCCACCTGACTGCATAACAGATTGTGTTTTCCGATTTGGCAGTTGTGGCCAATCATGACCTGATTGTCGATTTTGGTGCCCTCGCCAATACGAGTCGCCCCATAAGTGCCGCGATCAATTGTCACGCTAGCACCCAACTCAACATCCGATTCAATCGCAACGTAACCTAGTTGTGCGGTCGGTACATGGCGACCGGACTCTTGGCGATAGCCAAAACCATTGCAGCCAATCACTGCACCGGCGTGAATGATGACACGATCAGCTACGGTCGTGTATTCGTAAAGCGTGACGTTCGCGTGCAATACGCAGTCTTCACCGATTTGGGTATGCGGACCAATCGAAACACCAGGCATTATGCAAGTCCGTGCTCCAATCGAAACGCCTCTTCCGATCGTTGCAGTGGGGTGAATTTCGGCAGATTCGTGGATCACGGCAGTCGAGTCTATCCCTTGCGAGGGAACGATTGTCTGGACCGGAGGGCGAAAGCAGGCAACGATCAGCGTAAATGCTTGATGGGGATCATCCACAACAATTTGTGAGGCGTTCGCCAAACCAATCGATAATAAATCGACCTCTGAAGGGGTTACGACTGCAGTCGCCAGCGAATCCTTAAGAGACTCTAGCCGGGTTGGATCATCCAGCATGGTGATCTCGGTCGCAGTTGCCTCCCGTGGAGGATTCGCACCAGTGCAGACCGCCTCTGCGTTTCCGTTTAAACGACCTTCGACGAGACTTGCGAGGTCTCCAAGTTGCATTGCCATGTCCAATCATCCTTTACTGGAACTGCCGACGTTCGGCCCCACTGAGATAGTATACAACTTTGCCATGTTTGCCGGCAAGAGGAAGTTCTATCGGACAGACATCCTCCTGCCGGTTGCTAGCATCTCGCAGGGCACTGCCGAATCAGTGGTGCTTGCACGATTTGCGATGTGGACCAAACGATCAGCGGACCAAACGATCAATGGGACAGAGTCGCTGTTCGATAGCATCCAACTGCTGTGAAAATTTAAAAGCCAGTGCTGGGGTTCATGCCAATCACTGCAGCCTTTGCCGAATTTTCTGTGTCCGATTAGATTCAACCTTGAAGCATCTCCACATCGTCAGGGGCACTGTTGGGGCTGCTCCACTAACGGTTTGAGTACATCCATAAAAAAAGCCCCGACAGCGCATCGCGCTGGCAGGGCCTTCTCGTTTTTCTGTGCAGTAACGGGTGGTCACTGATTCAGTTGCTCTTCAATCGTCTCGGAAGCCGCTCTTGTTCCCAAAGCTCCCCAGAGTCCGAATGGGCTCTCGCTGCCTGGCAAGACCGAACTGACTTGGTTTGCATTGCGACGCCAGACAACAGGCGATCGAGAATCGCCTGCTTCAATCGAGTCGGTAATGAAGATAACTGCTCCGTCACCCATCAGGATGTGAGCACCACCTTGATGACGACTGCTTGGTGGCACGATTCCATCAGACGTGTGACCGCGGGCCATGCAGACCTCGCTGTTTGGGGGCAGTATTGTGTTGCACTGGCTGTACAAAGGGTAAAAGTCTGCCCAACGATAACCTCGTTTGCCTGCAGCGCCTGTGGTGGGAGTACTGGCAAGCCACCTTGTCGGCCTTTCTGGATCGATAAGGCCTGAGTCCTTGCAGATCGAGGGGTTGGCTTGAATGCCAGCGCCCCATAACGCAGCGCCTGTGGGGCTGTTGTTCAGGGCTGGGCTAGTACGTATGTCATTGTCACCAAGATCGGTAGCAATCTCGCCGGACATGATTGTGTTAGCAAGTCCATCGAGAATGTCACGAAATTTCGCCTCTTTGCGGGGGACAAATACGCCTCGTTGCGCTGCATTGACCTGTTGTACCAGCCAGCTTTCGTCCCAGTACCGCCATGCCGATTCCACACCACGGAATCTTGCACCACCCACATTGCCGCGGCTTGGTGAATCACCTGTACAGGCTGCGTAGTTGGTTCGCCCAATCGACGGGATGCCGAAACCCGGATCGCTGGGGCAACGGTAAGTCGGGATATCACTTGCCCAGGGCGCGTAGCGAATGGTGACAGGAGATGGCCCCATCGCCGCCCACGATTCCCCTTCGTCATCGACCGAAGGATTAGAAATAGTTTCCCACATCGCTTGTTGCTCAATGAACGGTAAGATTCCGACGAGGAAGCTGAGGCGATGCATGGTGTAGCCAATGGGCGGACCCGTAGGGGGCCCGGGTTCGTCAGCATTCCGCCAATTGTTTTCATTTTCATTGGTCGCTCCGGTGCCATGCATCGGAAGTGCCTTGAAAGCAGAGTGGTAGTTGTGAATGCCAAGCCCAATTTGTTTGAAGTTGTTGCTGCAGCTCATGCGACGAGCTGCCTCGCGGGCGGCCTGTACTGCTGGTAGCAGCAGACCAACCAACACGCCAATGATGGCGATCACAACAAGTAGCTCAACAAGCGTGAATCCACTGCGTTGCTTTCCGCTTTGGCCGTAAAGCATTTGAGTTTCCTTTT
>JAKVCB010000254.1 GCA_022448345.1 Pirellulales bacterium | reverse complement strand
ATACTAGGGTTGCGCGGCGACGGAAGCGCGTTGTTTCTCAGAGAATCCATTGACCGTGCAACGCTAAACTGTCTTTGTATCCGCGATGATGGCGTTCCATTTGATTACGGGCTGTAGTCGGCCTGGTAGACCAGTTCCCGATCTATCAATAGTTGTGAACGGCTGCCAACGTCGATAACCGACTTTTGAGCCGGCACCACGACACGTCCGGGCAAAGCAGAAACGTCACCGTGAACAAAAGACAACGGCTGAAAGTGGTGTTCATCAAAACTATTTCCCTTAAGGATAGCCAACAAAGTCGAATCGTCTGACCACCTAAAATTGATGTCGAACCAATGCTTGTCGGATCACTTACTCTTTCGGAAGCAGAATATAATCGGCAGCTGACAAATCGGTGGTGACGGTTGCCACGCCGTCTGCATAATCAAGCTGCACGTTTTTTTGCTGCTCGACCGAACGGGCATGGCTGGGTTTCTGGGGAAGCTTGAGCGTCACCGTCAGATCCTTCAGCTGCGGGTCGTTACTCCAATTGACCAGCGTCAGTAATGTCCCCTGCTCGCTGTCGAGCAGATTTGCTTCGACAAACGAGTTGGAACACTCGACCTCTCGCTCCAGGTGCACAGCGTCGATACCCAGGCGAACAAGCCTGGTCGCCTCTGGATCAAAGTCTGTAGGGTGGTAGAGGGTTTTGTGGCCACCGCGGGCAAATGGCTGCTCGCGGAGGGCCGATTTCATGTAGCTGTTGCCAGCCAGCGTTCCCACGGCAAAAGCCTTACCGTGACCGTGCCTACGGACGGTCACGGCTGCGGTGCCATCGGACCACGTGCCCAGCACCCGCGCACCGTCTGGCACAAGTCGCTGCCGCATCCCAACTGCATCGATGGCCTGGCCGGCTACACCGTCGGCTTCCCAGCGAATCTGGTCGATTGGCTTGGCCAGTGGCAGTTCCAACAGGGTTCGCACAATGTAGAGATCCTTTTGGGTCTCAACCGATTTGAGCCCCAACAGGGCAAGCATCTCCGGCGCAGGCTCGGTAAACTCATTGAGGTGACCAATGCCTGCGGTGGCATAAAGGACACCACCCTGCTGGACCCACACATCCAGCAGCGGCACGATACGATGATCGATCCACTCACCGGCAAAATAAACCACGTCAAACCGGTCCAGCACATCAAGATCGACAATGTCATCCTCGGTCACCAGTTCGACACCACACTGGGCATGCCGCAGCGCCAGGTAAAGCATCTGCTGATCCTTGCGGCAGATGATCTGTTTGATTTGTTCAGGCCCATTGTCACAACGGCTCACAAACGGATCGAGTGCCTTGGGTACCTTGTGCCGCGACTCGTTGTAATCGGTAGCCTTTGAAAGCACGATCGCCACGCGTGCCGGCCGAATTTTTGCCCCCACGTGAAGCGTTTCGGCCTCAGCGGAGTCAAAAATCGACTCATGGAGCACCCTTAAATTCTCGCGCCGTCCCCATGCGACATAGTTTTCGGTCGTCTGTTCCATCGGCCCGACTAGAAAACTGTCGATGTGCGCCGCGCCAGCTCCGACGCAAAAAACCATGTTGCGCCGCAACACTTCAGGCTCCTGGCCCGGTCCGTGAGGCATGACGTACATGTGGATCGGCAGATCGTGATACTTCACCCCACAGCGGGCCGTGGCCAGCATCCAAGAGAGAATCTGTGGTACCTCGGGAATGCTGAAGATGTAATCCTCACCCCAGAACATTGTCATGCCGTGGTGCTTGAAGATATCAACCCATTGGTAGACCGGGCCATAACAAAGGGCCAGGTGATGGGGAGAATAATTGGCACCGGTGAGCACTTGGTTGCCAAAGAGCTGCTTGGTTAATTTGGTGCGGCGGCGAAACTCGGCGAATCGCTCCTCTTGATTAAACAAGGTCGAGTACCAGACCAGCCGCGGGTTGCCACTTGTCGCCGGCCGTGCTTCTACCGGGTTCTCGCCGAGGTCTTTTGCAGTAATTCCTTTTTGCTGGAGCCACTGAGTAAATTTCGCCTGAATCTCGGGGGAATCGTAATCAACCTGTCCCAAGCCAATCTCATCGCCAAAGCTGATCACCCGCTGACTCGCCTTGTCTTTGATGATGTCGGCAGCCTGCCTCACCTGGTCGGCCGTCGACGCGTGGCAATATTTGCCGTCGAGCGGCAAGTGTTCATACTCGTCAGACAATTCGGTGTTGTAGCCCAGCGCATCCTTGACCTCGTCGATAGTCATTCCGCCAAAGTAAGCAAGGTGTCGTGGTTTTTGCCCGCCATTAGCCGTCCGCCACTGGTTACGGCATGCATCCACGACCTCCCGGGCATGCTCTGCGGTGGTCTTGATGACAGCCTCAGGGTCCCAGGTAATTTCCATCGGGATGATGACTGCCTCACCATTGACAACTTCGACGTCGCCCACGATTTGGTAACCCTCGGCATCCAGCGCAAGCTGCACGGGAACGCTGGCGGCCCCTTCAACACTCAGCCGCAAGCCTTCGTCGTGCAAAAGATTAAGGTCCGGTCCGATGTTGGCCCAATGGCTCCACTGTCCAGCATCGGCCGTCTCGGAAAACTGCTTTTTCCAGTCGGTATAAACGGGCTGGTAATGGCCAATCGGTTTATGGATGGTAAGCGCTGCGGCCTCTCCGGTGGTATTCTTGAACCTCAAGTAAAGTTTTGTCGCCGAGAGCGCCTCATAGGTAAAAGGACTGGCTGCCTCATACGGCCGATACCCACGATAATCGTCAGTGGGATTGTCCGTGAGCAAAATAAAATCGACCATCGGGTCCTGGGCCCGGCTCTCGCCATCTTTTTTTCCCCTGACAGTAACAAGTCGTATCTCGGCAGGACCCACCTCCAAGTGCGCCAAATCTGCCGGGGCCTCAGCCGCATCGTGATCCACTCCCCACGGCCACCAGAGCTCGCCGATCGGTTTCATCTGATAGGCTCCCGCAAAACTGTAAAGCCGCGGTGCACCAGGCTCGCCATACGTGTGGGAAAAGACCACCTTGCCGTTCTGCACAACCTCAACCTTGTGTGGATAACTAAAATATGGCATCGACTGGTACTTGCTCCAAACGCGGTACTGGCCGGTGGTCGGTACGTTGACCATTTGCGTTGCTACTGAGCCCGCACTGGTTGCCGGCGCACCAAGTAGCGCCCCGTGGGTGACCCACATCCCTCCATAACTGTGGCTGGCCCAGCTGTCATCTTGACGAAGGCGTTTCCATCCCGCCTCATCCTGCGGGGAAAATTTTTCACCCTCAGCCACAATCACATTCAAATGCACGACCTCGTCCAATTGGGCCATGGCAAAAGGTGCGGCAATAAAAAGACCAAGCAACACCGTGTTAACTGTCAACACCTTTAATGGATTCATAAAAAACTCCTGGGCTCTATGGATATCGTATGACACCACCCTACCCTTTAGCCGCACGCATTGCGAACAGGGAACTATCAAATCATCAGAAATTGCATTCTACGCCAAGTGTGGCGATTGCCGAATAAAATCGACACCCTACCAGAAATTTACGATGAAACCTTGATAATCTAGCCCCCTTCGTCGCGCCCACGTCCTAAAAGATAAAACTTCGATCTTTCTAACAGGACAAAAACTTTGACAGATTGAAGCCTCACACAAGATTGCCTGACACGGTCAGATTGCCTTAAACCGCAATCTCATTTCATGGTGTGGCAACCCAATCTGAATTCGATCATTGTTGTTTTACGCATTTGTCAGTCGGCCGCCTGGTGTAAAATAGAGTAGATTGAGGATTAGACTTTCTTTTCAAAAG
>JAKVCB010000253.1 GCA_022448345.1 Pirellulales bacterium | reverse complement strand
TGCGCCGCTTGTAGCTCCTGCAATTTGCTTTCCAGGTTCTTGAAGATGGCACCCATCTGGAGTTCTGGCGTGGTCCTTTTCGACCAGGTCTCAAGCACGACATAAATCGTGGCCGCGTTTGAGGAGGTTGTCTGATCGATCAGCGCATGGCCCCCAATGATCACCGTGTTCTCTACGCCCGGAGTTTTCTCGAGAATTTGCTGAATCTCGTCCGTCACTCGGTGCGTACGTTCCAGCGAAGCTGCGGCGGGCAATTCGACTCCCACAACCAAATACCCCTGGTCTTCGAGTGGCAAAAAACCTGTCGGGATCGATTGGAACCACCATACGGTGGCACACAGCAGAGCACCAAACATGATCATCGTAATCGATGTCCAGCGGACCAGCACGCGTACAAATCCCACGTACAAAGACTCGCAACGGTCGTAACACCAGTTGAAGCCGCGGGCGAACCATCCCGGTTTCTTTTTGGATGGTCGGAGATAAACCGCGCACTGGGCCGGCTTGAGTGTCAACGCATTAATCGCACTAATTAACGCCGTGGCTGCAATGGTGAGCGCAAACTGCCGGTAGAGCTGACCCGTAATTCCACCCAGAAATGTCGATGGCAGGAAAACGGCCATCAAAACCAGTGTGACACCAATGATCGGGCCAAACAGTTCGGCCATAGCCTGAATGGTCGCGTTTTTTGGGGTCTTCCCCTGATCAATGTGGTGGGCGGAATTTTCGACGATGACGATCGCATCATCTACCACAATGCCGATCGCAAGAATCAAGCCAAACAGGGTCAGCATGTTGATTGAAAATCCAAACATGCCAAAGAAGACAAAAGCGCCGATGATGGTAACCGGGACCGTGGTGGCCGGAACAAGTACCGCCCGCCAATCCTGCAAAAACACAAGGATCACGATCAACACCAGTATGCCGGCCTCGAAAAGTGTTTTGTAAACCTCGTCAATCGATGCCTTGACAAATTCGGTCGTGTCGAAGGGAACGTCGTACTCTAAACCTGTAGGAAAGGCCTGGCTAAGCGTTTCCATTTCCGCACGAATCCGCCCTGCTAATTGAAGTGCATTCGCACCTGGCAATTGATAAATGGCAACACCAGCGCAAGGACGACCGCTCTTTTCACAATAGATATCGTAATTCTGACTACCCAGGCTAACGCGACCCACATCCTTCAGATAAGTGACGCCTCCTTTTTTGCCAACTTTAAGGACGATGTTTTCAAACTCCTGGACATCAACCAGCCTCCCGTGCACATTGAGCGTGTATTGAAAATTGGTGCTTTTCTCCGTGGGAGGGGCACCAAGTTGGCCAGCTGCAACCTGAACATTTTGTCCCTGCACTGCCTGCAAAACGTCCTGGACGGTCAAGCTGCGCGACTTGAGTTGCTGCGGATCCAGCCAAATCCGCATGGCATAATCACCGCTACCAAAGACGGTAATGCTGCCAACCCCGGGCACGCGCGACAATTCTTCCTGGATGTTGACGGTCGCATAATTGCTCAGCGCCAGATCGCTAATCGCATCAGTGGTCGACGTTAAGGCCACGATCATGACAATCTCTGTCGATTGCTTTTGGGTGACCACCCCCTGTTGCTTTACCTCCTGGGGCAACTGTGGCTCGGCAATTGCAACACGATTTTGGACGAGAATTTGCGCCGTATCGAGATCGGTGCCAATGTCAAACGTTACCGTAAGCGTATAGACCCCATTGCTAGAACAGGTCGACGACATGTAAAGCATGCCCTCAACACCATTGACCTGCTGTTCAATCGGCTGGGCAACAGTCTCAGCCAGCACCTTGGCATTGGCACCCGGATAGTTGGCCGTAACCTGCACCGTCGGTGGCGTAATTGGCGGATACTGCTGGACCGGCAACCGCAACATGGTCGCGATTCCGAGAATGACCGTAATCACGGCAATCACGTTCGCGAAGATTGGCCGTTCGATAAAAAATCGTGAAAACATACGATTGACTGAAGTGCGGTGCGAAAAAAATATCTGCGCCAAAAACTCAGGGCAGGCGAAAAACTACTTTGTTGGTTTGGGTACCGATACTGAAGCGGTGGAAGCAGACGTTTCTGTCTTGGACGACGGGCCCGGCTGAGCACTTACTGGTGGTGGTTGAATGGTCACCTTGACCTCAGCTCCAGGACGCGCATTGTGAATGCCGTCGACCACGACCAGGTCCTCGGTCGTCAATCCTTTTTCAATGACCTGCATCCCGTCGACCACAGAGCCTGTTTTAATGTACCGATACTCGGCAATATTTTTGTCATTGACCACGACTACAAAAGTTCCAACCACATCCTGGCTGACTGCTTTCTCGCTGATTAGAAGAGTATCGCCAGATGGTCGGGGAACACGAAGTTTTGCGAACTGGCCCGGCGCCAAAACACGCGTACCAACCTTGGGCAACGGATTTTGGAAAACGCCTCGAACCTGCAGCGTCCCCGTGTTGGTTGTGTACTGGTTTTCCACGAAGTCGATCACACCCTTGTGAGGATATTCGTCGCCGTCGATCGGTAATCCCAGTTCCACTGGAATTTGCTTGGAAGGAAGTGGGGGTATTTCTCCCTCTCGAACCATTTTCTGAAAACGCTCGATGCTGCGTTCATCCACATCGCAATAGGCGTAAATAGGATCCACCGAAACAATCGTGGTCAGCAGTGTTGCCTGGGAAGTCCCTCCGGTGATCAAATTGCCTATGCTCACATAGTTGCGGCTGATGTGTCCGGAAATGGGTGCCTTAATCGTACAGTAGTCCAAATTCACCTGGGCTTCTTCCAGGGTCGCCTCGGCCTCGAGAACATTGGCATCCTGGACCCCTACATTGGCAAGCGCACGATCGAGCGTCACCTGGGCAATGGCTCCGGCATCCTGTTTCTGAATTTGCTGGTCACGCTGATACTCAACATGGGCCAGGGTTCGTTGGGCTTTCGCCTGGGCAACATTTGCATTTGTCCGATCAACCTGTGCCTTAAAAGAGCTCTGGTCGATGATAAAAAGCACGTCGCCCTTCTTGACGTCGCTACCACTTTTAAATTTGATCTCTTCCAGGTATCCGGTGATGTGTGCTTCCACATCCACTGAATCGACCGCCTGTACGGTGCCGGTGAAGTGGACATAGAGTGTCACATCCTGCTTGACCGGATGGGCAACGGTCACCGGTGGGATAAACGTTGTTTTCTCGGGCTCTGGTTTGCACCCTGCAAAAACCACAATCGACATCAACACCAGGCTGACAATCTGCGGAAAGAAGTTTCGTGAAGAACGCATAACTACCCCAAAAGATGAACAACAGGATGAGGCCAGATCCATGAACTTTAGTTCCTCTGCCGCCCCTGTGACTGGAAGTCCAAATACCATTCCCGCGAAGTGGCCCCGTCGCAAGAAGACTCTCCTATGCTGGTACTATTGCTGGATGCCAGACACAAGTTTTCAGTACAATCAGAAGGCTGCCTCGCGGTGTACGAAGATGGGATGAAGTACGAACAAACCAACCATTTGGCGGTTCGATGAAATCCCCACAAAGGGCCTTCTAGACCCGAAAAATCGTCGCCTGGACTGCCGTCCTCTGGCAGCAACTAACCCTTGTCTTGGTAAAGTTCCGATTAAGAGCGGGAGACGGGATTCGAACCCGCGACGTCCAGCTTGGGAAGCTAGCACTCTACCACTGAGTTACTCCCGCATGGCGGTCAAACAGCCCCCAATCCGACGCTGCCACCGTCTACCGTAGTCTATCGCAGTCGTCGCCCAATTCGCAAGCAGACAAGCTCTTTAGGGAGTGAAAACTGC
>JAKVCB010000252.1 GCA_022448345.1 Pirellulales bacterium | reverse complement strand
AAGCCCAACATATCCTGATTCGTTCCGGTGCCCGACTGCTGGAGTACCTCCAGAACAATCCCGGCGCGATCGTGGGGCGAGTCGCCCTATTACGACTCGATACTCCTCCAGCAGCTAGCGCCGTCGACCGTATTGATCTCTCCACGGAACCGGGAGTACTCGGGAGAGCTGACACCTTTGTGGAAACAGATTCCAGCTATGCTATGCTGGCTCACCGCTTGCTGGGACGAACCTGGTTTGTCGAATCTCTCGCAACGGCATCTCGCCTGGCAACTACGCTGGGCCGCGGGCTGAGCTTTGTGACCAGCGATGGTGAACTGCTTGCCGCAGATGGCACTTTGGTGATTGGTCAACGCCAGGCAACGACCGGCCTGCTAACTCGAGTCAGCGAACTGCGCGCCGGCCGCGATCAGGCTGAAGCTTTACAGCGCCAAATCCTTAGCCAGAAAAACTTACTTACACGCCTTGAAGAAGAATTGGAAAGCCAGGAAGTTCGTGTTTCTACGAGTCGCCAAACCCATACCCAATTAGCAAAAGAGCTGACTGTTTCGCAAACGAAAATCTCAAACCTCGAAAGTTCGATTGCAAATCTCCAAAAACAGCAAGACCCCCTTGCTACGGAATTGGTTTCGCTACGAGACCAGCTCGAAACGTCGGCACGCAAAAAGTCGGACCTGACACAACAACATGCGACAATAGAAGCAGACTTATTACAGCTTTCCCAGGAAATTGAACAAGAACAACGCCAGCTTCCTACGGTCGAGGACCAGCAACAGCATTGGGAATCAAAAACAGCCGACGCTCGAGTGGAAGTTGCCACATGTAAACAACGCGCCGAAATTCTTCAGGCACAGGTGGCACAAATTCATCGAGACCAGGAAGAACGCGAACAAGCTCTTACTGACGTTCACAAAAGGCTCGCGGAATTTCAGAATCAGGTTGGTCACGTTGAACTACAAATCCTTCAAGCCAATCAGGAAATCGCAATCCTGGCGATACGGCGCCAGACACTCACCCTGGAAGTCAATCGCCTGGAAATTGCGCACCAAGCGATCCGTCAGCAGCGTTCCACCGAAGGAAACAGCCTCAAAGAGGAACGACAACTTATCAGTACGTTGCAGAATAAAGTTGGTCGAATTGAAGTTGCAGCCGACAAAGTACGCCACGAACGTGAAACCTTATGGGAACGTTTACGGGACGACTACGGCATCGACTTGAAAACAGTTGCGACTGACGACAACGACGCCTCGGTTATTGCAAATCGACCTGAAGTCGAACAGGAAATTGGCGAACTGCGAGCAAAACTCAATTCTATTGGAGCCGTTAATCTCGACGCTTTGGAGGAACTTGATGCACTCGAAGAGCGGTTTACAAGACTCTCTGCACAGTACCATGATCTGGTCGATTCCAAGACCGCTTTGGAACGGATCATAAGTCGGATTAATGTTGATAGCCGACAGTTATTCATCGAGACGCTGAATACCGTACGCGGTCATTTCCAGGAACTGTTTCGTCGGCTCTTTGGTGGTGGTCAGGCCGATATCATTATCGAAGAAGGTGACCAGGATATTCTTGAAAGCGGCGTTGAAATCGTCGCCTGCCCACCTGGAAAGGACATGCGCACGATCTCACTGTTGTCTGGTGGAGAAAAAACTTTGACCTGTGTTGCCTTACTTTTGGCCGTGTTTCGAAGTAAGCCCAGCCCTTTTTGTGTACTCGATGAGGTCGACGCAGCACTTGACGAGGCCAATATTGGCCGTTTTACCAACGTGTTGGGCGAATTCCTTTCTTCTACCCAGTTCGTCGTTATCACCCATTCGAAAAAAACGATGTCGGGAGCGAGTACTCTGTACGGGGTCACTATGCAGGAATCAGGTATCTCAAAACTCGTCTCGGTTCGATTCGAAGATGTGACCGAAGATGGGCATATTCTGCCGACCGCGGGACGTCTTGCAGACCCCAATCAAGACGCTAGCACAAATCGTCACGCTGCGTGAGTCAGGTCGTTGGCAAAAGGTGATCTGATCACGTGGGCCTGGCTGGCCATCCTGCAACAAACCACTGACAACTGCCAAAAACCGGCACTCTATTACACGTTTTGGCGCAAACCTTCCAGAAAAAGGGGCCCGTGGACGTGGCCGTACGGGGCATTGTCGATAACTAGCACAATCGATTCTTTCGGCAGGACTTGCAAAAGTTTCTAAAGTCAACCCCCTCATAAAATCGAAACTATCTATCGGATGGGGTCGTTTCTTATTTTGAAGCACACGCCGAGTGTGTACGAATCAGAAACGACACGCAGGGGGGAGCCTGCCTGAAACGTCCTGCCTCGTGTGGCACCGTTTAATTACGGTCGCCAATTCGCAGAGGAACCGTGCGAGCCTCCCTCTACATACCAAACGAAGGTTTTGCATCACCTCAACAAGAGGTGGTAAAGACTGCGGCTTGGTTGGTTTGTTCCGGTTGATTGGGGGCCAATTGCTCCAAATCGTTGCGATCAAACGGTTTTGACCGACCTCCGCCCGCGATTGTTGCCGATGCAAAACTTACACACCTAGGAGCGGTTCAGAAGGACCTGACCCAACCCAAACTAAGGTAATACACGATTACCTCAACCCCATTGGTTGTAAACAGTTTGCCCACACGGGCGCGAGGGAATTCATTGCCAAAAATGGCTGTTTGCAACTGAAGGACATAATTTTTTTCGGCCGTGACTCAGTACTTTACCGGTCGACTACCCAGCGGACACTTAGCAAGACATTGGAGAGCCCGATGAAGGTCTTCACTACTGGTCAGGTCGCAAAGATCTGCAAAGTGGCCCCGCGTACGGTCAGTAAGTGGTTCGACTCCGGACGCCTTAAAGGGTACCGAATCCCCGGTTCCCAGGACCGCCGCATTCCCCGCGAATACTTGATTAAGTTCCTTAAAGAGCATGGTATGCCTTTGGGCAACCTCGAAAACGAGGCAATGGCCAAAGTGTTGATCGTGGCTCAAGATCAGGTGCTGATTGAGAACCTCAAACGGGAATTGCCGGAGGCCAAATCGTTCCGTACCTCAACTGCCGCAAGCGGGTTTGAAGCCGGCATTCAAGCCGAGAGTTTTCACCCTGATTGTATCATTGTCGATTTTTCGATCGGTCAAGTCGAAGCGCTGCAGATTTGTCAAAATCTGCGTCGTAATACTGACTTCTCGGAAACGATCTTAATCGCGCTCCTGCCCGATGACGGCTCGTCCGCGAACTTTGATCGTTCGACAATCAATGAAACGTTTAAAAAGCCCTTTGACGCGGCCCTACTGGCCGAGCGGCTGCGAACGTTGATTGGTGCCCGAAAAGAACTTGTTTGAGCACCCATCGCCTTTGAAAACGACAAAAATCGCCGCTTGAAAGCTAAACCGCTTCCAACAGACTCAAAAGAAGCGGATTACATAACGAACAGGGACCGCCGAAAGATTCAGCGGAGTGGAGTGTCAGGTTCTCCCGACTCGACACGTCACATCCCGACGGATTCAGCCCAGTCGCCTTTGCGACTGGGCTTTTTTTTTACTCAACAAATCGGGATGAATCCACCGGGAAACTCACACCCAACTTCTCACTCCCGTTCGTGCCTCTTGCTCTGACCTAGACTCCTGGTTCAGTTCCTCGGCCCAGCCACTAGATTCACCGGAACCTTTCCATCACTGCCCGCACAAGTAACCGTGCAGCCCATTCGGCAAGTGGGCCCAAACCTTTGCCAAGAGTATCGCCGCTGGAACTCGAAACTGGCGAGTCACCAACCATGGACCTTGGTCCTTAATGAACCGCCATCTCCGAGTCCCCAGAACCGTTCTCCGCCCCCTGT
>JAKVCB010000251.1 GCA_022448345.1 Pirellulales bacterium | reverse complement strand
GTCCAATTCTTTCCAAGCATTTGCTGCCAGACGAAGCTCTGATCATAAATATTTCCATCACTCATGGTGGTCGGACCCCCGCCCACTCCGCCTGAATGGATCGAGGAGCCTTTGCCCCAGTAACCGGCTGACACTGTCCACATCAAGCTCGTTCTCTCATCGGGCGTCTGGTACTGGACACCGCCGAGAAACGTGCTCGAACCGTTCGCCCCGAACTGGAAGCCCTGATCCCAGCCATTAGTCCAGCCACCAAGCACGGTGATCGTTTCGGTGATCGGGTATTCACACAAGATGCCGGTGTGCGTGAAGGGCTCGCCATAAGCCATGGTGTAGTCATGGGAATAAAAAAAGTTGTATGGCGAGGGAACCTGTTCGTATCCTAAGATCGTATAAAATCGACCCGCGATGATTGATAAGCGATTAATGGCCAATTGAAGATAGGCCTGGGGAACTGCCGCACCATATTGTCCGGAACCCCATTGCCATGTGCTGTCCCAGCCGGGCCCACCGAACGCCTCGGTATCGGGCCCATCGCATCCCGCGATCAGGTCGACGTGGAATCCCCAGTAAACACCGTCATTCTCCGTGTCGGCCTCTTTCGCGAACCAGAGCCACGCCTGATTCACATTGAGATGCGGGTCATTATTAAATGGTAGCTGAGAATTCCCGAGCATCGTCTCATTACCCCAGTTGTTCAACGTAAGTCCGCCGGAAAACCAACCTCCGTAATGGATCTGCGAGCCGGTTGTTCGATCTTGCAACGTCCAGACATCACCTCGGCTGATCTCGTCGGCCGTGGTGTTCTCGAAATCCCAGTTGAGAACCGGTTGAGGAATAGGTGGACCTTGCCCGAAGCCCATCTCCAAGAGATTGATGAGCAAAAGAAACGCAGCGGCAAAAACCCAGCGCGTTTTACGTCCTGCAATCGCAAGCAGTGATTTGCGGTGCGATGCCATGGGAGCAGTACCTATCGGCGTGAGAGGGCATTTTGGGAAAGCTAGTTTGTTATATCGACGCGACAGAACGGGCATTTCGAGTGGAATTCCCGGACTAACAAGGGAATTGTCGAGCAAAAAAAACACCGCCCGCACAGTTGTGCGGGCGGTGTGTTAAATCTCATTCAGGTTTTGGCTGACGATACCCGGATTAGAACATCCAGATTGCGTCGAGGCCAAAGGTCCAGAGATCGGCGTGATCATAGATTCCGCCGCTCGGATCAAACCGTTGACCACCATTGCCCATGCCGTTGGCCCAGTCGTACCGGACTTCTGGTCGCAGGCGGAAATTATTGGTGGGCCTCCAGTTGGCACCAACCGTAATTTCAAAGTAGTTGGCTCGGTCCGCCGCTTCGTTTCCGGCATTTAATCCGGCTCGATCGACGCGAGCACCATTGGGATCCGAGAACCACTCAGCACGCAGACCAGCGGCCCATGCGCAGTTGAAGTTGTAGAACAGATAGTTGTTCACACCATACCACTGCGTATCCGTACCACCATTGGTGGACGTGTTGTAACCGTAGTCGGTTTGGAACACGTAGGTCCACTTATCCTGGATCTGCTGCTGAACCACGAGGCTCTGCGAATAAAGGTTACCTTCGCTCAACGTGGTGGGACCACTGTCCTGGTTCGGGTGAATGTTAGCACCTTTTCCCCAGTTTCCTGCATTGACGGTCCAAGATACGGCAGTACGCTCATCGGCACTGTTCCACATCACGCCGCCGAGAAAGGTGCTCGCTCCAGTGTTGAAGTGGAAACCTTGATCCCAGCCATTGGTCCAACCACCATAAAAGCTGAGCTGATCTGAATACGAATACTCGGCAAGGATACCGGTATGCGTGAACGGCTCGCCGTATGCCATGGTGTAGGCATGCGAGTAGAAGAAGTTATATGGAGCCGGCACGACTTCATAACCCATGATGGTGTAGAAGTGTCCCAGGATGACGGTAACGTCGTCATAAGCGAGTGACAGATAGGCTTGCGGAATGGCCGCACCATATCCACCGTTACCCCACTGCCAGGTGCTGTCCCAACCGGGTCCACCAAAGGCCTGTGTGTCCGGGCCATCGATACCGGCCATGACGTCGATCTGGTAACCCCAGTCGAATCCACAACCTTCGGTATCAGTTTCCTTCTGGAAATACATCCAGGCTTGGTTGAGGTTCACGTGGGGATCGTTGTTGAACGGCAACTGGGCGTTGCCGAGCATCGTGGTGTTGCCCCAATTATTAACGGTGAAACCACCGGAGAGCCAACCACCGTAGGTAATCAGGTCATTTTCGCAGCACTGAAGCGTCCACATCGGTCCACAGTCCAGCTCGTAATCACAACCGCAACTCCAGTTGAGTCCGGGCATTGGAGCTTCGCGACCCTCATCGCCGTCATCGGTGTTGTCCATGACGTCGATTGGTGAGCCAGTTTCTCCGAGAGCACCTTCGCTGTCGCGAGGTTGGGCCGCAACGGTTGCCGCTTCGGCTGCATAATAGCTGTCATAGTTGAATGCGGTCTGATCGACCGGAGTCGGAACCTGCCCCTGGGCAAAAACGCTGCCCGAGCCGACAAAGCCGACAATCGCTAAGGCAAATGAAAGTCGTGAAAGTCTCATGACGAAAACTCCATCCCTGAATGAGGATTCAAATACGTGTGATTGTATGAGGGTCTCCGTGCTGGCATCCAACCAAGCACGTGGGCGGGTGCAGAGAGCGCTCCGCCCGTTTGTATGCCCATGGTCGGCTAGACCAAAAGCCAATACAGGCTCAAAGAACCCTTTGCCAATTCTGCTATCGACCTACCGATTGGTGGAGTTCAAACTAATGAGGCGATATTTGGGGACGAATTAAAGATGCGGGCGGGAGGATGTGAAACTCTACCGATTGAGCAAGGAGTATTGACGGTTATGGAGACTTTAACGTCTCTGACCGGTTGATTTGGTCGGGATATCGGGTGTCGAGCGGTCATTCTTTTGGTGTGTGCTGACACGTTGATGGCAATGCTGGCAATCGTTCAGGCATCGCGCAGGCAAAATGAGACGATTTTGCCGATCTATGCAGTTTTAAATGGCAGTCTCAAATGGCGCAAAGAAAAAGCCCGGTGGAATGATCCACCGGGCTCTTCTTTTACGCCCCCAACCCCCTGGAATACGCGTTAATTGACGCCATTACGTTTGACAAAGAAGGTGCCGTTGTTGGCAACCGGGAAAAGTGCTCGGTAGGGATTGCGACTTCCAATCCGTGCCCGACGATGCGGATACCAGGCAATATTAAGGCTCAATCCGTAAGAGTCTTCGACACTCTTATACGGCACACCGCCTGCGATCGTCGTGCCTGGAATAAAATTTTTCTTACCTGAGAAGAGGTAGCCGAAGTTGCCGGTCACAGCGATGCTGTGAGAAAGCGGTGACCAGAAATAACCCCCGATAATCCCGTCACGGTCGTTACCGCCGCCGCCATAAATTCGTGCCTCACCCCCGTTGGGAAATGCCCATTGAAGGAAAAGTGTGTATTGGTTTGCCGCTTGGTATTCAGCAATCGTGGTGTTCGGATTGGTGGGTCGATATTCTTCTACATTTTTCTCAGAATCACCTCGGAATACGAGCCACGTACCAAAGTCGAGTCGCCACCACATCCGACGACTCACCTCCACTCGAAGCTGAGTGAGATCTGTCTTGTAGTAAAAATGATCCTCCATAAAGTCGACAGCTACACCCCCTTGCCAGGGTTGGAATTCGGTCGCACGGTGAAATAAGCCGAGGGTGAGGAATTCCTGATGCCGAATATCGTCTTTGTGTCGAATCCGGCCGTTACTGAGTCGACCGTTACTAAGAACCATCATGCCGTTAAAATCAGCCTGAA
>JAKVCB010000250.1 GCA_022448345.1 Pirellulales bacterium | reverse complement strand
CAGCAGAGGTCGCACTTTTTTCGTGCCCACCCTCTGCGGCATCGGCCGTCGCCGACACGGCGAACAAGCTGACTGCAAACAGCATCAAGGGCAACAAGATCCAATTCGTTTTCATAACAGATACACTCTCCTCACGGGGTAAGGCAACGCGACCGTGCGTTGCGCGGCGGGAATGGGGGGCTCTCGCACCCCCGATTGTTTCGTTGCCGTAGAGTGTATCCCAACTAAATCGCCTTGTTTACCCCACCCGTAAAGTCGCACAAAAACCAAGGCATCACGCATATACGCCTGTTGATCTCATTTGCGCGCAAGCAACTTATCTACCCATTTTTACTCGGCGACAATGCGAGCATTAAGACAATGGGTACACATGGGGAATGGGGTGGTTTGGCAGAGCAGCAATCCATCGAATGAACCCTTCTCTCTGGCGATTCGAAATGGCGACACCGATCGATTCTCGACGCTCAAAACCGCAAAGAGCCGCACAAAACCGCACAAACGCGTCGTTTATGGAGCATCAAACACGAATGCTTCATGAACAATACGACAGGTATTCTTTTAATGCCCGCGGTAAATTTTACCGATTATATCGTTTGTAGCGATTGTGCTGATTGTGCCGATTCGTGGGCACTGCCAGCAAACAGGGCTAAACAAAAAGTCCTCGTAATGGCGGCATGGACGATTGAAATGCTAAGAAAACGAATCTGCACCTTCAGTTGCCGCAAATCAATCGGCAAACGACTGTTCGCAGCAAGCCTGCTGATGGCTGTCGCGCTGTGCAATTCCTGGGTTTCTGCCCAGGTGGTGAATTGGCAGGACCAGGATCCGGCTGATGTGCTTGCCGATGTGCTCACAGCATCCACTCAGGCCACCGGTGCTGGGTCGAACGCGGCTGGGTCGAACGCGGCTGGGTCGAACGCGGCTACTTCAAACAACGCGCAACCCCAAAACGGCTCCTCCTCGCAAGAAATCTTAGCAACCGATGCACCGCCGCCGGTAAAAATTTTCCCCGAGAAACACCTCAACGAACAAAAACATTCCGCGGCGACGCCGGTCAGCAATACGTCGATCAGCAATACATCGTTTACGAGCCTGATTGATCGAATCGAAGCATTAGAGGCTGCCGCTGTATCAAAACAACGAGCGTCTGACGATGTTGCTGAGATCGAGATCATCAAGAAACCAACCATCACGGTCTTTGGTCGTGCCATGCTCGACTATTGGGCGTTTCCCTCAGATTCACCGCTGGTGAATTGGGTGGGTGGCAACTATCCGAACAATCCGAAACCTTTTCTTGGATTTCGCCGTTTGCGACTCGGTGCCAAGGGACTGGCCTCGGAAAACATGGAATACAAACTCCAAATGGAGTTTGCCCAACCGGATGCGGTCACTTTCAAGGATGCCTACCTCGGTTGGTTGAATCTTCCCTGGAACGACAAAATTCTGATCGGCAATCAGAAGCGTCCCTATGGCCTTGCGCACCTTGATAGTAGCCGTTACATGGTCTTTATGGAGCGACCTTATGTGGTCGATGCCTTCAACAACGACGCTCGACGGTTGGGTGTGGAGGCCTACGGCTATTCGGATGACGAACGATGGAATTGGCGGTATGGTGGATTTGATATGCAAAACATCGCGAAGGTCGGCCGCATCTATAACAATCAATTCGAGCCAGAGGCCGCGGGACGTATTGCCAACACGATTTGGTATGACGAAATGTCAGGTGGTCGTGGCTATGCCCACTGGGCGCTTTCAGGCGCCGTTTGTTTTCCCAATGGTGGCCCCACAGCGCGTTTCCGGACACGTCCGGAAGCTTACTCCGAGAAAGCCTGGTTCGATACGGGCCAGATCACCAACGGAGAGTCCTACCAACTTGGCGGCGTGGAAGGGGTGATCAATGTGAATCAATTATCGGTGGTGGGCGAATATATGGGAGTCACCATGCAGCGCACCGGTGCAACGAATCTGAATTTCCATGGCGGCTATGTGTATGTTGCTTATTGGCTTACCAATGACTATTCACCGTGGAAGCGTCAACGTGGTGTGCTGGGACGCACCAAGCCAAACGAAAATTTCTTTATCGTACAGACCGATGAGGGTCGCCGACGCGGTTGGGGTGCGTGGCAGATTGCCGGACGTTTTTCTCGGGGCGATTTCAGCGATCAGGGAATCGAGGGTGGTGTCGGTCAGAGTTTCAGTTTTGCTCTCAACTGGTGGTGGAACCCTTATGCCCGTATGCAGTTCAACTATATCAATGGTGCCATCAGCCAGCGAAACACGGCAACCACCGGTGGCGGTGCGATGCCGGCGGGAGTCCCGACTTCTGGAAATTACAACTGCTTCGGTACACAGTTCATGATCGACTGGTAAACCGCAAAATAGCCCTTCGAAAGAGTTAGCAATGGACATCAAAACGTATTTCATAACAACGCTCTCACCCGCGCAAATAGGGCGTAGTGCTTGTTGGGCGGCAATCTGGATTACCGGCGTTTCCTCACTGAACGCCCAGACCACACGCCAGGAAACCATCGCCACCGCCACATATGAAACACCCTGTGACTGCCCTGGTGGGGCTCCCGATTGCTGCCCGAAATGCAATCTTGAAATTAAAAAAGAGGCGGTTAAGAAACATTTTTACCGCGTTGAATGCAAAACGATCTGCATCCCCCGGGTGACCTGTCCATGGGAAAAACCACCTCAAAAAAGTTGCACCGGCAGTTGTGATTCGGGTGACTGCCAATGTCCCATGCCCTGCAAAGGGGCACGAACCCGCAAAGTAAAGGTGCTGCGGAAGTATGAGTACGAATGTGAGAAGTGCAAATATAAATGGACACCCGCGTGCCTTACGAGTGATTGCACCAGCCCCTCAGGCCAGCCTGACTCAACGGCTGGTGAGAAATTCGCTCCGCCCGTTCCGACGATAACCGATCGTGCCGCCCGGCTATTGAACGTATTCGACGCGATTCCACTCTGGAAATAGAGCCGTCAATCTTCAAAAATGGGCCGAAATCTTCTGCAGAATGCCCCTCTGCCCTCTGCACGTGAGTGGCATTTATAGTAGAAGGACAGGTTTCAGATTCAACGATTCAGCCAGGCCGCAGGCGACCCATGCCCAAAGCAAATACAACGCGATGGAACTTTCGCGTGCTGCTTGGACAGGGTGTGTTGCTTGACGTCAGTCAAACGCTGTCCAGCCCTCGGTTGGTGCTGCCCTTTCTCTATATTTCCTTTGGTGCTCCCGCTCTTTTTGCCGGGCTCCTGATCCCCATCGTGCAAATCTCACGGATGATCGGGCAAATCGTATCGGCGCCATTTATTTCGGCTGCCGAAATTTGCAAATGGTATATGAGCCTGGGCATTATGACCGCATCGACAGCGCTGGTTGTGGTCGCCTTAACCGCGGATACGGCTGAGGATGCAAGGCAATTTGTGATTCTGACGGTCATCTTCCTGGGCGTCGCCTCGATCATTGGTCTTGGCCAAGGATTAAGTCGCCTCGCATTCCAAAATATGCTCGGCTACGTCGTGCCACGTAAATTGCGGCGAAGCCTACTGTTCTCACAGACTGGTCTGAGTGGACTGCTGGCAATCATTCTGGCTTGGGCAAGCCAAAAATTATATTTCAATGAAGCGGACGAGGAACATCTGGCCCTCTTGTGGGTAGGGATTGCCGTCGCCATCTTTTCAGGCATTTTGAGCATGATGGTGAGGGAGTCCGCAGTCGCTGAAAAGAAACAGCGGGGAGCAAGCAGTGAAGACCGGCACGGCATTCTGGCCACGCTTCGCGAAGGAATCAATCACGTGAAGACGGTCGATTGGTTTCGACAGTTTGTCGTCGCACGGATTCTTTTCCTTTCCATCGAATTAG
>JAKVCB010000025.1 GCA_022448345.1 Pirellulales bacterium | reverse complement strand
CTGTCAGAAACGGAAGTGCTATCAGGAACGGGTGGGCAGCAGAGAATAGCGATTTCTGGCAACTCACCATTTCGGTTTCTCCCTCTGGCATGGATTGAACCAACGCAGACCGGCCAGGAATCGCAGGCAGGTTGGCACTCGACCATCGTACCGCGAATTCTTCAGGCTGGCGCAAATGCAAGGACGGATTCTTGATCTCCGGTGCGCTGTAGATATTTCATCATCAAGGAGGTGCCGATCTTGATCGTTTCGGGTTTTTGCGCATCGACCCCCTCGATCCGAGCCACCATGCGCGGTCCCTCTTCCAATTCAATAACGCCTGTGCAATAAGGATTGTTTCTGTCGTATCCCTCTTCAGTCATGGAGGGTGGGCCAATAGCGATACAGGTGAATGCAGCAAGGCGGCCCTTTCCGGACATCTCTGACCACTGCATTCCGGTTCCTTGGCATTTGCTGCAACGGGCCCGAGGCGGCACAAAGAGACTGCCGCACGAACTGCACTCGGACCCCATCAGGCGCTCCTCTCGGAGGAACTGTTCAAACTGGTGATCGCTGATCAGTTGGGCCACGCGATTATCTCCGCTCGAGAATGGTGAATGTGCTTGTCCCCCCCGTGCCCCCAAGATTGTGGGCAGCACCGATCCGCAAATTCCCGTTTTGCAACTGGCGCTCTCCCGCCTGACCTCGGAGCTGTTCCCATATCTCGATCAGCTGGGCTGCCCCGGTCGCACCGACGGGATGCCCTTTGCATTTCAATCCGCCCGACGTATTGATCGGTTTGGGTCCATCCAGTCGGGTAAGGCCTTCTTCGACCGCCTTGTAGCCATGGCCTTTCTCGAAGAAGCCCAGGTCTTCAATGTGAAGGATCTCCGCAATCGAAAAGCAGTCATGCACCTCGGCGAATTGAATGTCGGACGGCCGAAAGCCTGACATCCGATACGCCTCGTCGGCGGCACATGCGGTGGCTTCGAACGCGGTCAGGTTGTCGGTTGCGTGCAGGCCCTTACCGCTCGCCTGTCCAAGTCCTGCCACGTACAAGGGATCGTCAGTAAATTGCCTGGCGAGTTCCTCGCCCACCAATAGCATGCAGGCGGCGCCGTCGCTGATGGGACTGCAGTCGAACAGGTGCATCGGCCAGGCGATCATGGGATTGGCCATCGGATCGCGCAGGAAATCTTTTTCGTCACACCACTCGGGAGCCGACCGGCCTTTGCTTTTGGCGCGCTCGATCTTGGATGCCATGATGTCACGAATCGAAGCCTGGTACTGGGCTTTGGGGTTCAATACAGCGTTTTGATGGCTTTTGATCGTGACGTTCATCAGGTGTTCGCGTGAAGCACCATATTGGTCAAAGTAGGCAGTCGCAATGGCGCCAAAAATTCCCGGAAAGGTGAAGGCAGCCTTTCGTTCGTAAGGAATCGCGGCCAGGGACAGGCCTTCGGCGACTTCTTCGGTGGACCGCTTGGACATGTCCTCGAACCCGCCGACGAGCACGATGTCGTAAAACCCTGACGCGACTGCGAAGACTGCTTCTCGGAATGCAAGCGCGCTGGATGCGCATGCGCCCTCGGTGCGTGTTGCCGGCTTTGGAGCCAACCCTAAAGTGTCGGCGAGAATTGCCCCCCAGTGTGACTGGCTGACAAAAAAATCGTTGGTAAAATTCCCCACGTACAGCGCATCGATATCTTTCGGGTCGAGCCCCTTGTCGATCGACCCGGTTAACTCACCGAAAGCCTGCGTAAACAGGTCTTTGGAATCGAGGTCGCTAAACATGCCGAATTTCGACATGCCGGCCCCGACCATCGCCACGCCACGTCCAAGCTTTCGTTTCTTACTCAACGGTAGACCTCGGTGAGATTGCGATTTATACCACCCGCCGCATTTTGCCGTCCCAGTGTTTTTCCCGCAATTCCCGCTTCATGATTTTTCCATAGTTGTTCTTGGGTAATTCGTCCACAAAAACAATCGACTTGGGTTTTTTGTAACTGGCAATATGGTCCTTGCAAAAGTTGATCAGTTCCGCTTCGGTTGTAGTTTTCCCAGGGGCCAGAGAAACGACGGCCTGGATCGCCTCGCCCCATTCCGGATCGGGAATGCCAATAACGGCCACCTCGCGCACTGCCGGATGTTGCACGAGGACTTCTTCCACCTCGCGGGGATAGATATTCTCTCCACCGCTGATGATCATATCGTTGGACCGGTCCATAATGAACAGGTAGCCACGATCATCCATGTAGCCGATGTCGCCCGTGTGGAGCCAGCCATTTTTGAGTGCCTTTGCGGTGGCCTCGGGATTCCGCCAATAGCCCTTCATCACCAGGTCTGAGCGGGTGACAATTTGCCCCAACTTGCCCGCTGATAACGGATTGTCGTCTGAATCGACGATCTGGACCTCGGCATCGGTTCGGGCAAAACCGGCAGATCCTAGCCGTTTGCGATGCACCGCATCGTCATCCAAGACATGATCCTGGTGGCGAAGGTAAGTGATGGTCATGGGCGCTTCGCCCTGCCCATACAGTTGAACCAAACAGGGCCCGAATTTCTCGATTGCCTTGGTCAGGTCGTCGACCAGCATCGGGGCGCCGCCGTAGACGATAGCCTTCAGTGAACTGTGGTCATACTGGTCGATCTGCGGCGCGTCAATTAACTTCTTGATCATCGTCGGAGCGCCAAAAAAATTGGTCACCCGATGGCGCTCGATAGTCTTTAGCACCAGGTTGGGATCAAAACTCTTGGACTCGAGGATCACGTTGGTCGCGGCCTTGGCGATGTTCGGCAACGCATACAATCCACTGCCGTGGGATAGGGGGGCGGCATGAAGGACTGCTTCATCAAAACCAAAGCCAGGGCACATGTCTGCAAAAAATCCAACCGTCATGGCCATCAAGTTGCGGTGCGTCAACATGGCGCCTTTGGGCTGGCCGGTGGTGCCCGAGGTGTAAAAGAGCCAGGCCACGTCCTCCGGCATCACGACTTTATCGTCGCGTTGGTCTGACTCCGACACCAACAGGCTTTCGTAATCCAGCAGTTCTCCCTCGGCCTCCGATACGGTAATCAGGTGTTTTGCTTGTGGGATTTTCTCGCGGATCTGTTGAATTGAGTCGTTGAATTCAGGGGAGACAATAACCGCTTTGGCCTGAGAATGGTCGATGATGAAGCCAAACTCACTGGGGTGCAGGCGAAAATTAATAGGCACTGCGCCATAGCCCATTTTGAAGCACGCAAACATTGCTTCCAGCATTTCGGGGCAATTTCCCATCAAAATCGCAACGTGATCTTGCGGAGAAAGTCCAAGCCTGTCGAGCGCGTTGGCCAACTGGTTGGTGCGGTGGGCCAGTTGAGCGTACGTCAAAATCCGGGGGCCGTGTACGATTGCCCGGTTATCGGGAAAGTGACGGGCCGAATGGGTCAGCAAGGTTCCGAGGTTCATCGAAATTCCAACAGTTAACCGGGGGGATCCATGTTTTGGCCGTGACGAGTTATAGGAGAATGAGCTGCCTGTGGGCCTTTGTGCCGTTCCGGTTTAGCACCTGATGGGAATTGTAACCTCCCGCCGAGTGGCCCTCAACGTGGATCGATCGGACCAGTTGCTGCTCGACAGCAGCCCTAGGCGAGAGTCTCGTGAAATGGGGCTTCTGGACGCGGTTGCCGTTGGGCGTGTTTGGGGTGTTTGTCAGTTCAACGGTCGCCGTCAAAGACAACCGGGCGGATGGTGCCATCAAGCGGAGGCAGATCAAAAAATAACTTGCCCCGTCGCCGAATGCCGTTTATTCTGGACGGATCCTTTCCAGTAGTTTACGTGTCGGAGTTGACTGTCCATTTAACCCAGCGTCGTGTTCAGGGCTGCTAATGCATCGTTGCGCAAGGTATCTTTTTTCTGCAATGGCGCCGCTTGACTGCGAGTGCCTGGCTGGTGGTGCCAGCATCGGGGCTTGCCTGAATTCTTCTGGTCCCTGGGGGGCCGCAATGGTTCTCTCGTTTCTACAAGTCTCCTGGCGACAGAAAGTCATGGTCAAATCTGCGACTGCAGTTCGAGAAGCCAGTGTGCCGTTGTCAGAAAGATTGCTTGGGCTCTTTTTCGACTGGCCTATTTCAAAAGATAAACCTTCCGTGAGGTACCTATGAAAACTTTACTTCGTCTTGGATCTTTCATTTCCATTTGTGCATTGACAACCATAGCAGGTGGTTCGCCGATTGAGCTGGGAGAAGCAGGCCAGTACACCCTGGTTGGCGCAGGTGTCAGCGCCGCGACCAGTAACCACGGTGGTAACCTCGTGCTAGGTTCCGAAGCACAGGTCTTCGGAAGTGCCGGTGCGCGGAACTACATCGGGATCTCGCCCGGAGTGCGCATTCATGAAAATCTCCACGGCGGCCACATCAATGCCAGTCCCGATTTGATTGTCCAGGGAAACAAAGCCTCCTCTTTTCCGTATGGAACTGGACTGTCGAGTAACCACTGGCCCGATATTCACGCGGACATGCTGAGCGCATCGGCAGCGGCGGCAGCTCTTGAGGGTGAGAGCATCAGTAGTATTCTGGCTTCCAAGACATTAGCAGGACAAGGCAAACCTGTTTCGGTGTACCACGTCAACGGCCGTATCAATTTGGGAACAGGGCATGCGTTAAAAATCAGCGGTACCGAAGCAGACAAGTTTGTCATCAATGTCACCCAGGGACTGGACCTTGGGAGTGGTGCCTCAATTTCGATCGAAGGGGTGCAGCCCGGAAATGTATTGTTCAATTTTACGGGCGGTGGCCCCGGGGGTCCCTCGGCCATCGTTGCTGCTGGCGAAATGAGTGGTGTTTTCCTGGCCCCGCGAATGTTCTGGCAACTGGGCGATGGCCTGGTACTGCCGGCAACCCGTGTTATGGCCAGCGGTATTGAGGCCAACATTCAGGATATCATTCCGCCACCTGAGGTAATCATACTAGATGTCTTTGTGCCGGAACCGACGACGCTTTTACTGGTTTGCATCTCGCTCGGGGGGCTTCTTTTGGCACCTCGCCCAGCGGCCCACCCACCCACGGAATAATTTTCCAGCCTCGGGCCATGCTCATTCACTCCGATTGAATTTCTATCTGGTGGGTACGATGGATGCGCGTCGGAGTTTGGTTCCCGTTGGGTATGTAGCTGACATCGATTTGAAGGTTTTTGGTGAGTTCGGAAGCACGAAACAAGTACCAGGTATAACCGCCGCCAAACAGGGTTTGTCCGTCGTCGGTCGATCGTGCTCCGCGGACATGCCCCAGGAAAGTTGCCTGTGGCGAGGAAGCGTGTACGGCAATCTCCTGCGGCGGGTGGCTCTGCGAATCAGGGATCAGAACGACCACTAGGCCGCCAAGATTGACGGATGTGTTGTTGGTCATTGCTTCTTTGAGGATAACGACGGACCCGTGAATCGCCGGGGTAGGCTTGTCCAATTCTGTCACTTCGCGTCTCGAGTCGTCGGCGACGATCAATGTGGCCCCGCCAAAAAACAAGCTGATTATCAATGGGCTTAAATGAATTCGTCTCACCTTCAGGCTCCCTGTTTTCGAGCAGACATGTTTAAATCAAATCCCAACGGCGATGTGCCCTTTCCGGAGGTTCAATCATTGCGGATCAACTTCGCAATAACACCGAATAAAATAAGGGCACACCCGGCCCCAGCGAATAGACCAGGAAGCTCGCCGTGTACCATCCATGCTAAGGCGCCACTCATTACCGGCTCGAAGGCGAGGATGACGGAAGCTTCTAGCGCGCGCACCTGAGAAATACCTCGCAGAAGAAACCAATACGCAAGCGCAATCTGAATCGTACCGAGGAAAGTCACCACGCCCCAATCGGTCAGCGAAGCATTGGCGACTGGAAAAGCCCAGGGCAAGCATATCAGGCAAGCCGCGATATTACCGGCGATGATTGCAGCTCCACCTGCGACTGCGGCATTCGATTTCTGGCTCAGCCAACGCAGCCCGAGGATGGCTAACGCCCACGTCACACCGCAAATAACTGCAATCAAGTTTCCCAGCAAGGGGTCTGGTGCAGTAGGCAGTGGTATTGGCTGGCCCACAAAAAAGAGGAGCATTCCCACAACGATGACGGCCATGACCAACAGATCGCTCCGCCGATTCTTTTCGCCAAGCAGCAACGGACCAAGTAGTAACACATAAATTGGCGCCGTATATTGCAGGAAAATGGCATTGGCTGCCGTGGTCAGGGTGTTGGCTGTCACAAAAAGAATAAGCGTTATGCCAAAAGCAGTTCCCACGATCAGAGAAGAGGGACGCCACCACCACCGCCAACAGCCTGGTAGCAGTAGCAATAAAACGACCGCTGCCAGGCCCGATCGAAAACAGGCAATTTGCCAGTTGGATAACGAACTGAGTTTGATCGCCGTCCCGCCGGTGGCAAACAGCAGCGCCGTTATGAGGACAAAAACTCTCGAGATGAGTCTGTGTGGGGCTTGTGAGGACTCGGACAAAGGAACGTTCGCCATGAAAAAAGGAAACAACCATCACGATCGGGCACCAGAAGCCCCCAGGGTTGTTTACCGCCAACGAGCCACCATTGTCCACCCCTGGGGTGACGCTCTGCGAGTGGATTTCCGGTGGCCACGAAGGGCCCGGTCGTGGTGAAGTGGCAGAAAAATTTGAGAAATCCTCGCAACCGTCGAGGTTACATGGGTTTCCATTTCCATGCTGGGATTCTCGGAGAGGCGCCCACGGACTGGTTCGGTACCAAAGAAAATTTTTGAAAATGGCGACTCAAGATAGAGTTGGCTTGAGTGGCCGAAAACATCCCTCTGGAAATAACGATCGTGGAGTGAATGGCCTTAGGATGCCGGCGTCACCACCAAGTGGTTGACGACCTGTTCGACCCCTTGAAGTTCTTTGGCATATTCCTGAGAGATTTGTTTCATGTAATAGGAAGGAACGCTTCCCCGTAACACAGCCATTCCCTCGTGCAATTCACATTCCACTCCCATCAGGCCGGGCCGGTCACTGCATCGGAAGGCAGCACAAGGTGCCCCTTTTACAGGCTCTGAAAGTTTTGGCAATCCAGGGGCTACCGCTTTTTCCAACAGTTCCAAAAGAACAACCATCCCTTTAATTTCCCCAGTTATAAGACATCCGTGAAGGTCATGTGGACACGAGTCAGATCCCAAGACCTACGCACCGCACACCAAGAAAGTTCACCTAGCAAAACACGAGTAACGGTTTTTCTGCAAACTGCGTGCCAATAAAAAATAGAAACAGTTTGCTTCAGGCTCACTCGGACCCGCACTGCGTGGCACGGACAAGTAGGACCTTCTGTCGATCTGGCAGGCGACCCATTCAGCCCGAATTTTCATCTCTTTTCCTGTTCGGGGATCAAGGGATTTTCCAGCGGTGGTTTGCCACCCCTGATGCGAATCATGTTCAAGGTTGCCAGCACTCCTGGAAATGCAATCAGCCGCCGTTCCAGCCGGTCCTTGCCCGGGAAACTGGCCACCGAGAGTGCAAGCAAGATCATCAGGATGCCCTGTCCCGGAGTGAAGAGCATGAGGACTCCTGCCAGAAAAAGGGGAACAGCAAGTAGGTTCCTGATTACGACGACCACCGGTCGCCTCATGCGGTTGGTACCTGTCGAGGCCCGTCGCCGATTCAGCGGAATAAAGTAATCCTCAGGAAGGCGAATCACCAACAGGGGAAGAAGCACAACTCCGATGAGCGACAAACCGACCGTCCCCCAAAAAACGATTTTAAGCAGGTGGTTCCACGGTTCCATTGCAATCGGGCCGCCTCTGGGGAGGTTGATGTCTGTTTGTCGCTAAACCCCCGATTTCTATCCCGAACCCTGATCGAGCGAGTTTGGTGGCCCGTGATCGGAGCCAGGTGGATGGAAACAGCACGACCATTCGATCCCGCACGCCCTGCTATTTTCAATACGCCGGTCGATTTACGGTTTCTGGTGGAGCCTTGTTCGGCTGCCGCTTTGGCAGCATCCAGGTGGCCAGCCAATCGGAGTCGCCAGCAAGCCAGGTCACCAGCCAGGGGGTCGCAAGGACTTCAGCCCACAGGCGCAGCACCAGTCAGGTGACACGCCACCCTGCACCAGGCCTCGTTAGCTGGAGAGTTCCTGATGGGTCGACCTCTCTGGCGGCAAACCGATTTGCAAACCGCAGGGAATGCAAAGGTTGCCGAATGACACCTGGCTATTTCTTGCTGTGCAGAGCGTTTTCCGCATCCTGCTCAAGGCTTTCGAGTCCTTGCTTTGCTTTTGCACCGGCCCCTTTTACGTCGGCCTCAATCTTTTGGTCATCAATGTGAACTTCCACGTTGGTTCCCCCGGCCCCTTTTTGGCTGGCAAAGGTGAACCAACCCCGCGCAAAGCCGACAACACCAATCACGATGGCCAGGATAACCACAAAACTTAACAACTTTCGCATCGCACCGCCTCCATTCTATTTGTCTTGGAAAATTCACCGATTGCAAAATGCTAGTCTCAAACGACCGGGCAAGCCACGGTAGGCTAAAGATAACCCTCCTCGGAGGTTTAATGCCACCGTAATTTCGCGGCAAAGAGATTGTGGGTCCGCAGTGGACTGCTAGCATTGGCCGCCCTGGAAAAATTCTCCGTAAAAAATCCAGCGGTAATCTACGGCTGGGGCTGGGTCGACCGCAGATAGGCGAATAAATCGCGTAGTTCCTGGTCTTTCAGTGGTGTCAACAAGCCCTCTGGCATGAGCGAGCGGGTGGTGGCGGTGATATCCTCAATCTCGTCGCGGGGGATGACGGTTTGCTGACCATCTGCACTTTTGACGACCACTACCTGGGAGTCCTGGTCGACAATTAATCCGCTGAGAATACGACCATGATTCGTGATAATCACGTGGTTTTGGTACCCTTCTCGAATTTCGAGGCTGGGATTGATCACGTTCATCAACATAGAACGTAAATCACTTCTCTTAAACGCGGTCAGATCAGGCCCGATTTTCCCACCCGTGTCGAAAAGTTGGTGACAATCCCCGCAGGTACGTAGGTAGAGCCTCTTGCCCGCATAGGGATCCCCGGAACCAAGACCAATCACCTGGCTGTAACGGGCTAACTCTGCGGTCATTTTTGCGGTGGTGGCTCCTTCAATATTTCCCCACTGCTTGCGGACGAGCTTGTCCACCTGGGGATCTTGATGCAGCAACATTTTCCGCACGGTGGATAAACTGACAAGTTCGGGTGGAACATCGCCCCGGTCGACTGCGGCGAGCAATTCCACCGCCCAAGCTGGGCGACTGGCAAGCACCGTTTGGACCACCGCAAGTGGATCTCCCTCGAAGCGGTTAAACTGCTCGACAAGTCCGCTGCCAATTTCCGGATTTGAAAACTGCCCCAATGCCGTCAACGCAGCGATACGCAATCGCACCTCGACAGGTGCGGCGATCAGCGCCATTAATTCTTCAACCGCGTCGCGGCACCGGATCTGTCCAAGGACCTCAACAAGCGAGATTCGCTCTTGGAGGTCTGCCTGCTCATCCAGAATCACGGTCCAGGCTTTTTCAATCGCCTGCGGACTGCCTTGTCGTAATTGCAAAACGGGAGAGCCTCCTCCTACTTTCGCCATTGCGGCCACCAGCTCATCGGGCAGGTCAGCAAGCGATCGGCCTTCGTAGGCCTCTTCGAAGCCGGCGAGTAATGCATCGCGGTTAGCTGCCGCTGGGGGAAGCTGCAGAATAGTTGCACATGTTACCAGATCGGCTCGCCTCCCAGTGGCTGCAAACCGGCGCAAGATCCGCGGTAGGATCGCCTGCTTGACCAAGGGTAGTTGCCAGAAGTCCTCGTCGTTAAATAACGCCAGGACTCTCGCGGGATCAGAGTCGATGGCATCCTCCATTGCCCACCAGAGTAAAAGGGGAATAAATGGATCTGTGGCATCGGCATCGTGTTGGGCTAAATTGCGGATCAGCGGGAGGCCTTGTGTCGCCCCGAGTCGCCGGGCAGAACATGCAAGCTGGCACCGCACCTCGACGTGCGGTTCCTCCAGGGCTAGCTGGACGAGTCGCTTTGCCATCTGCTCCGACACGACGCGATCATCGCCCGTAAGGCGAACGGTCCACAGCCGCACATAGGGGTCGGTGTGGGCCAGCAATTTGAGTGCCTGCGGTTCGCTAAGTCCGCCCGAGAGGTGCAGTCCCCAGAGGGCACGCAGGGCGAAGGGACCATTTTCATGGAGCGCTTTTTGGAGGGGCCCGATCGCGGTCCTGTCACGGCGATCTCCCAGCAAACGGAGCAACGTGTCGACCTCCCAGTGGTGCAGGGTGGCGAGCAATCGCTCGACCAGTTGGGGGGTTTCAAGAGACGACAGGTCGTGGTGGCCGTTTGGCGTCCTGGAGGACTCTCCGGCGGGCCCCAGTCGATAAATCCGGCCGCTGGCGCGGTCGATTCGCCCCTGGTAGTGGCTCGCATGATCGATCCGTTGCTCGTAGAAATCGCTGACGTAAATAGCGCCGTCAGGACCAACGTCAATCTCCGCCGGACGCACCCACGGGTCGTTCGATTCGACCGCATAGGCCACATCCTCGGTTGCAAAACTGGAGCCAGTCGCGTGCAATCGACTATAGACAACGCGGCTGCCAAGCGGGTCGACGGCAAACAGTTTTTGACGGTAGGCCTCTGGTAACAGGCCGTCTTCGTAAATCACAAAATCGTGCGTAAACCGCTCCACGTCAGGATGCTTCATCGGGGCAAAATATCCAAACGCGTGGGGATTCGACAAGGCCCCGTGTTTACCAAAACCCCTTTGGTAATAGCCTCCCTGGACATAGTGAAATCCACGCGTGTTTCCCCCGTTGTGTCCTGAATAAATCCGCCCGCGAGAATCAATCTCGATGCCGAATGCGTTGCCACCTCCCTCGGAAAAAATCTCGTACAGACGTCTTTCTGGATGATAACGCCAGATTAATTGCCCCATCGAGTGCTGCGGCTTGGTTGTGCTGCCGTAAGCCCGCACATTGCCGGTGACAGTACTTCCTTGGCAGGCGTACAGCCACCCATCGGGGCCCCACCGCAGGCTATTGGCAACTGAGTGGGAGTCTTCCAGCCCAAACCCTTCAAGGTGAACTTCTGGATCGCCATCAGGCACATCGTTGCCGTCGCGGTCGGAATAAAAAAGCAGGTAAGGCGGGTTCAGCACCCATACTCCCCCCCGACCACGGGCAAACGACGTCGCCAGACTCAGGCCGTCTAGAAAAGTTTTCTGTGTCTCGAAGTAGCCATCGTGGTCTTGGTCCTCATGAATCGTAATCTTGTCACGACCGGGAAAGTGGTGGGGCGGGGGTGCGGGAATCTGGTCGTATACGGTTCGTAAAAACTTGTCCCTGCTCACCATGGTCAATCCGGCCGGTGAGGGGTATTGAAGGTATTGCATGACCCACAGACGGCCCCGTTCATCAAATTTGAACGACACCGGTTGGCCGATATCGCCGTCACCCAGCACGGCTTCGATCTGCAGGTCGCTGGGGATCGTTATGGCTGCCAGTGTTTCATCAACCGTCAACGGGCCCTTGTCATCGTCAAGCTTTTTCAGAGTTGCGGTGACGTGTGCGGCATCATCGAGCTGCGTAAACGTGGCATCCTGATGGACCTGGTCACGTGTCGAGAGGTTAGCCCACAGCATATTGTCACCACGGAGCGTTTCCCATGTTCCGCGCAGGCGAATTGCTTGGTTCTCGCCAAACAGGACCGGTGCGGCCACGTTAAACCCGGTGCGGCCCTGCTTGTGAAAGATGCGAATCGCAACGATATTCAACTGGCCAAAGAGAACATGACGAGCCTCGACCGGAAAGGACATCGATTTGCCAAGTCCACTTCGATACTCGGGCGGGACCGTCCCCAAGGTACCCAGCAGTTGGCCGTTGAAAAACAGTTCGCGTGCATCGTCGACGGCTTCGCAAAACAGCTTGAGGTCCTGGCCCCGCCACGCGTTGGGTATCTTTACCACGCACCGATACCACTGCCAGAGACCTTCTTCGGAACGGGCCTCATTTTCCACCGTTTTCCAGGCGGCCGGAATCTCCGCCAGGTTCCACGCTAGCTGCTCCTCTTCCCTCGGTTGCTGTGCCACCACAAGGGGGGCAAAAAAAACGGCCAAAGCAAAAACCATGCCTTGGATGATGGGTTTGAAAGAAGAGTGGACCATCATTTGGGGGCTTGGGGAGGAAAGGTCGGCGAATCCCCTTATTCTATTTGCTCGTTGGCAGATTGTCATCCTTGGCCCTTTGGGGGCAAAACAGATGGAAAGCTGGCCAGAGCGATCCCTCGAAAGAAGCAGAGAGCCGAGTCGCTTTGCGACGATCGAATTTCCAGGTAAATTAACCAGGAGACAACCGACGAATCGTTCGTGGAATCAACTAATGCGCATGTAAGTGATCTTTGGAGGAAATGTGCCCTTTGACTTGGTGAAATCAATCGGGAAATGCCCCGCGGCGACCCTTGAAAACAGACTGCTGCTCCCAGGTCGACGGATCAGGGTGGTAATGTTCATCTTCGTAGCGGTGCTGTCGGGCGGGTTCACTCTTCATCCCAGTCAGGCGGCCGACTGGCCAGAATTTCGTGGGCCGGGCGGGGCAGGGCACGCTGATTCTCAATCATTGCCGGTCCATTGGGACCAGGCGACCCACGTTGTCTGGAAGGTAAAAATTCCTGGCAAGGGATGGTCATCACCGGTGATTCACCGGGGAAAGCTTTTCCTTACAACTGCGGTAGTGATTTCCAAAGACCAGGAGGCGACAGAGCATGTACTGCGAACGGTCTGCCTGGATCCATCTTCGGGGGAGATTGTGTGGGATACAGAAGTCTTTCGTGTTCCAGTCGGCACGCGAACTTCCTCCCATGGCAAGAACAGTCAAGCCAGCCCAACGCCGATTGCCAGTGGGGATCGTGTGTATGTCCATTTTGGCACCATGGGTACCGCGGCACTCGATTTGAATGGCACGGTGGTGTGGCGCAATCAGTCATTTTCATTCGATCCGGTCCACGGAAATGGTGGATCCCCCATTTTGTCCGGCGAACGTCTCGTCTTTAATTGTGATGGTGACGACAAAGCCTTTGTTGTTGCTCTTGACTGCAATACGGGTGCCACAATTTGGAAAACGGATCGGCCGTCTGCCCAATCAGAAACTTTTTCTTTTGCCACTCCACTTGAGATTTCGGTGAATGGCCAGAAACAAATTGTGAGTCCAGGAAGTCATGCCGTCTGCAGTTACAACTCTGAAAACGGCAAGGAACTCTGGCGAGTCTGTTATCCAAATAGGTGGTCGGTGATTCCAAGACCAGTGTACGCCGAGGGGCTGGTTTTTATTTGCACTGGCTATGTGGGGCCGCCTTCGTTACTTGCAATTCGCCCCGACGGCCAAGGGGATGTGACTGAAACCCACGTTGCCTGGCAAACCGACAAATACGTGCCTCATACGCCCTCTCCAGCGGTGGTTGGCAAATCTCTCTTTTTGATCAGCGACCAGGGGATTGCCACCTGCCGCGATGTGGCCACCGGCGAACTGCACTGGCGAGAACGGCTGGGGGGAAAATATTCGGCTTCGCCGTTAGTCGCCAATGGGCTGATCTATATTCAAAGCGAAGAGGGTGAGTGCTGTGTGTATGAAGCTGCGAAAGAGTTTCTTGAACAGTCGCGCAATGATCTTGGCGAGCGATCTTTAGCTTCCTTTGCTGTTTGGGAACGCGCCTTCTACATCCGCACCATGGATCATCTTTACTGCATTCGCAAATAAATGTTTCCGCTGAGACGGCTGGCGCGTCTCCGCAAGCGAGCCTCTTAAGTTGCCATTGCAATCCGTGCGTGAATTTGGGCGAGGCCTTCATGGAGTGCGGCTGGTCCTGGCTGCAATACCAGGGATGGCTCAATTTCAAAAACCCGTCCGCTCTTGACCGCGGGAATTGAGTCCCAGCCAGGCCGTGTCCGCAGGCGATGGCAGTCAAAAGGCTTACCGCACCAAGAGGCCAAGATCACGTCGGGCTGCCGGCGAACCACCTCGGCCGGGTCCGCAATGATGCGGTTTTTAGCAAAAGGTTCCCGGATGAATTCTGCAAAGCAGTCGTTTCCCCCGGCGATGGTAATCAGCTCACTGATCCAACCAATTCCGCTGATGAGTGGGTCGTCCCACTCTTCAAAATAGACTTTAGGTCGGAACTCCCACTTTGCAGTTTGCCGTCGTAACGCTTCCAGTCCAGTCTCGAGGCGACCGATCAAGGCATCGGCCTTCTCTGCGCAATCGATCAGTCCGCCAATCATCCGGATCATTTGCAAAATGCCATTGATACTTCGTTGGTTAAAGATGTGAACTGCAAGGCCGCGCCGAACAAGGTCTGCAGCAATCGAGGCCTGCAAGTCGGAAAATCCCAACACTAAATCAGGCCGTAGATCTTGAATCTCTTCCAGGTGGGCGGTCGTGTAGGTCGACACCACCGGTTTTTCCCGAAGTGCACAACTTGGCCGGGTGGCAAAACTGGATACCCCGACAATGCGCCACTGCTCGTTCAGCAAGTAGAGCGTTTCGGTGGTCTCTGCAGTTAAACAAATAATGCGTTCTGGCGCGCGCTGATCCATACGGTCTCCGGGGGCGTTTCCTGGACGTTACCAAATTCCGTTCGTATGACTAGTGGGTGTTTCGTGCTTGGCGGCGCATGGATTCCGCGGCTCAAGCGACAATTTTGTGGAACCTGCCACAGCAGTCGGGGCCGGCCTCCGTGGGGGACTACAATCGAGTGGCCGTATGGGCCTCGCCACATAGACGGCATCTAGCACCGTTTTAGCCTGGGTTCCGGTGGCGGCAAATTTACCTGTGCCTCGACTTTTGTCCCGCCAGCGGGCATATTGGACGGTTTCCATCAAGGTTCGCTATATTCTGACCGACCGGGAACAACTGCTATGAACAATCTTTTCTTTTCTATGACTTGTAAGCTGGCTGTGGGTTGCGTTACTCTCGCCCTGTTGTCTCCAACCTCCCATGCGGCCCCCGGAACCAAGACTGTGGTTTTAACCAATACAGAAAGCAATGCGACTTCCGAAACCACCAAGCTTCTCGGGAGCGAGATGACTCCCAAGTGTCCGACCCAGTGGTCGGTCACCAGGTCAATCCTCCGGGGTGGCAAACAGGAGGGTGTGGAACTTGTCACTATTGACAACGGCGCGATGCAGATCACGATTGTGCCGACCCGTGGCATGAGTGTGCTGCAGGTACAGCATGGTGACACACGGCTTGGCTGGGACTCACCCATCCGCGAAATTGTCCATCCACGATTTATTAATCTGGAAAGTCGCAACGGGCTGGGGTGGCTGGAAGGGTTTAACGAATGGATGGTGCGGTGTGGACTGGAGTTCGCCGGTTCCCCAGGACCCGACAAATTCATTACCAATACTGGCGACGAGGCGGAGATGAATTTGACGCTGCACGGCAAGATCGGCAATATCCCCGCCTCGCGCGTAGAAGTGTCGGTCGATGAGCAGGCTCCTTATCGGATCCATGTTCGTGGCATCGTGCATGAGCGAACGTTTCACGGGCCCAAGTTGACCCTGGAGACCGACATTTCAACGACTCCAGGTTCCGACAGCCTTCGTATCAGCGATTCGGTCACGAACATCAGTGGCAGTCCACAAGAGATGCAACTCATCTATCACACGAACTATGGTCAGCCGATCTTGGAGGCCGGCGCAAAGATTGCTACGCCTGCCAGTTGGGTAGCTCCAATCAGTGAATACTCTGCCAAGGCGATTGGCCATTTTGCCGAATATGATGGCCCCCAAGCTGGCTTTGTAGAAGAAGTCTTCTGCTTGAAGCCTCTTGCCAACGCCGATGGGCTGACACAAATCCTCCTCGAAAACGCAGCGGCCGACATTGGAACGACAATTCGCTGGAATGTAGAGCAACTTCCTTACTTAACCGTCTGGAAGAATACAATTTCTGAGGAAGACGGTTATGTCACCGGTTTGGAACCTGCCACGGGCTTCCCCTTGCACCGTAGTATTGAGCGCCAATTTGGCCGTGTCCCCAAACTTGCGGCAGGAGAAACACGCCAATTTGTACTCGACTTTGGCCTGCATCTTGGTCGTGAGGCCGTCGCGGATCAACGACGATGGATTGCCGATCTGCAAGGCGACCAGGCCATTGAGGTCAGGGATACCTTGCCGACCGCAAAGCCTTGATCTGCAGCAAATCAAGGTGGTTTTTCCAGCGGTTGCCATGCAGGTGGCTATAAAAAACGCCCCCCGAGAGTTCGAGGGGCGTTTTCGCAGTTGTTTTTGATCATGGCGGCCTGGCCGTCAATCATTTGAGCTTACTCAACTGAGCGTATGGTAGTTGCACAGGGGCCCTTGCGACCCTCGCCCACCTCATATTCGACCAATTGGCCCTCTTGCAATTCCTCGAAGGCTAAACCCTGTACCTCCGAATGGTGGAAAAATAAATCGTTGGGATTTCCTTCAACAAATCCAAAACCACGATCCGACACCAATTTTTTAATCTTACCCTCTGGCATTTCTGCCCTCCGCAAAACTCGAAACATGGGTAAACGGTATTACTCCTTGTGAAGCAAACCAAAAACCCGAATAGCTTGGGAGCAGATAGCCACAAATCCGGCGCGGGGCACTTCTTTGAAGAGCACGGCTACGCAGCATGCGGCGCGAGGCGAAAAGAGACCGTGACCACGTGTCAACCTTCTTTATTTCCTTCATCTTCATACCTGCTCGTCACGATTCGTCGCGACGCCAAGAATATAGTTGTTCGACCGTACCCGAGCAATGGGGTGAAGGCCGATTTGCGGAGGCAAATTTCCCTGGATCAAGGCCTGTCTGCAAGGGACGCTTGCGGCGGTTGGGGTTGGTGGAGGACTCCGTTGTTTTCAGTGAAGCAAAGCTGGACAATCGGCCTAGCTTCAAAAAAAGTTTTCGCCACGCTTGGCCGGAGTTGCAGGCCCTCACTCACTTGGAGCGACAAACTTCTTAACGGTGGGCACAAGTGGCGCCGTAATATCCTGTAGGTAAACTGGTTACGTCTATCATTGTTCGTCTGAAAGGAAATCCTGTTTGGGCAAACAGCCCAGTTGGAGTGCAACTCTATTTCCGGAATAATCGGTGAATATCCGGCCTCCCAGGAGTGAGGGTTGGAAAAAGGTCGCCGGCCTCAGGCATGAGTCGATCAACGCGCGGATCCATTTCGTCGATAGGGTGGCGCGGGAACCGGACGCGCAAAATATGTTTAGAAAACTTTCTTTCCGAGGGGGGGCCAACAAAAACGGCTTGCCCCTTGCCCGCATTTTGCGAGCCTGTCAGGCTCGGGACGCAGGTGTGTTTGGCAACTGGAAAACGGAACGTCGCTTCGATAAATATGAGTGCCCCGCTATTTGGGAGCGATCGATGTGAAAGCCAATCGCATGCCAGTATGCGGGGCAGTCAAGCGAAAGGGCAAACCACCAGCAACCACTGGCCAGGTTACGCGTGTTGAATGAGGTCATTGCAGAGTAGGCTGTCGCCTTCAATAATCAATTTAGGGGCGTCGTCTAGTTGGTCCGTTTACAGGCATGCTCTTGTGCGGGTTGAACCAGTTGTTCTGTTGGAGGGTGCGGGTATGTGTCGCTGGCTTGCTTATCAGGGTCCCGCCGTCACGTTGAGTTCGCTGCTGGTGCGCCCCAATCACTCGTTGATCGATCAAAGTCGTCACGCAAGGGAAAACGTCTACACAACCAATGGCGATGGTCTTGGGGTGGGATGGTATGGCGCTGAGCGAGTGCCTGGCGTTTATCGGGATACGCATCCGGCCTGGAATGACACCAATTTTCGCAGCCTGGCGGACCACGTTCAGTCGCCCTTGTTTCTAGCGCACGTCCGTGCGGCGACGGGGGCGCCTGTCCAAAAAACGAATTGCCATCCGTTCACCTACGACCGGTGGCTTTTTCAGCACAACGGTGCCATCCCGGAATTTGACAAGTTGCGGCGCCAGTTCATGTTCGATGTGGAGCCGTCGTTGTTTCCCTACATCGAAGGGTCGACCGATTCGGAGATATTATTCTTTCTGGCGCTCACGTTCGGATTGCAAAAAGACCCCCCGGCAGCATTGTCGCGGACGATGGGTTACGTGACTCGTGCAGTGGAAGCAGCAGGGATCAACCTCCCGTTTTTTTTCAGTGCCTGCGTGACCGATGGCGAGCGATTATGGGCGGTAAGGTATTCGAGCAATCATCAGTCCAGAACGCTCTATCACAGTTGTCACATCCATGCCCTCAAGGAGGTGGACGGTACGTATGGGCCCCTTCCGGACGATGGGGTCATCGTGGTCTCCGAGCCTCTCGATGAACTGGCAGAGCATTGGGCAGAGGTCCCCGAGTCGTCTTTGCTCACGGCAGAAGGTGGCTCGACCGCGATCACTCCATTTTCGGTCTCCTAGCGGGTGGGCTGGCGAGCGCGCACCGGCACGGCAAAACGTTGTCGACACAGAAAACGGTTTGCATCGGATCAGATTTCTTCGAGCAGAATGCCCTTGGTTTCTTTTCCTAGCAGGAGCACCGCCAGTGCGGCAATAAAGAAGGAACCACCGGCCATCATAAACACGCCTGGCTGGCCAGTCTGGGGAAGGATCACGCCGACCAAGGTGGGCCCCAGGAAAGCACCGAGCCGGCCCACGGAACTGGCGAAACCGGCTCCGGTTGCACGGGCGTGGGTCGGATAAAGTTCGGGAGTATAGGCATAGATGACCGACCACATTCCAAACATAAAAAACTGCATTCCCAGCCCAGAGACGATCATCATGTTGTGGCTGGTTGCCGTCCCATAGCAGTAGCCCAAAACGGCGGCGCCAATAAGCGCGCTGATGATCACCGGTTTTCTGCCCCATGCCTCCAGGAGGTAGGCCGCGACGAGAAATCCGGGAATCCCTGCTAAGGCCATCAATGTGACATAAAGGGTTGAATTGTCCGTTTGATAGCCCCTCTCTTCGAGCAAAGCCCCCAGCCAGGTGGTTAATCCATAGTACCCCAGTAACGCAAAAAACCACAGAATCCACACCATGCAGGTTCGTTGTGCATAGTCCCCCTGCCATAGTTGAAAAAAGGAAAAAGGTCGCTGTTGCGACGAGCCAAGAACTTCGGGAGTCGCTTCCACTTCTGGAAGATGGTCGACCTGCAGGAAGAATTTTACTTTGGACTCCATAGTAGCAAGCACGGCCTCGGCCTCTTGAAACTTTCCCGTCTCGGCGAGCCAGCGAGGAGACTCCGGCACAATACGGCGAATGACCAGCACGAAAAAGGCAGGGATAGCCTCCGCCACAAAAGCACCGCGCCAGCCAAAATGCGGGACGACAACCAGGGCCAAAATTCCGGCTGCAATAAAACCGAGGGGCCAGCCTCCTTCGAGAAAGGCGACATATTTTCCGCGTTGTTTGGTAGGAATAAACTCACACACCAACGATTGGGCAACCGGCAACTCCATCGCCAGCCCGACCCCCAGTAAAACCCGAAAGCACATCAAGGTTTCGATGTTGGGGGCCGCAGCACAGGCAAGCGAACTGATTCCCCACAGCACGATGCTCCAGCGGAAGACAACACAGCGACCAAACCGGTCAGCCAAGATCCCCGCCGATCCAGCCCCAAGAAACATACCCAGAAAGCTCATGCCGGCCAGCATTCCCGCCTGTTGCGGACTGAGGGAAAATTCCTCGGTAATCGATGACAAAATGAAGGTCATCGTGGCCAGGTCGACGCAATCAAAGAACCAGGCCGTGGCAATGACAATAAAGATGGTCCGCTGGTACCGGGTGATTGGCAGCCGCTCAAGCCGACGGGCGATGGAAACGGTGGTGGTCATCGGCAAGATTCCCAGGAATGTTTCTATTGGAGTTCGGGCAGAGCGAAAGGCACAAAACGTCCAGCGGTGGTCCGGAAGCACTGGTGATTTAGCTCCCCTTAAGAACCCTCTGCCGGACTTTTAGCGACCGGACCCTACAAGTGCCACACGGTGGGCTGCTTGAGCTGGCTTGTCAAGAGGAACCCTACGTCAGGAGTGCGCAAAATGCGAGTTTTTACAGCGGACCTTTTCCGGTTTTGGGTCGTGCAAGCGAAGGCCCCACGAATTTCAGCGGTTGTCTTTGGGTTTCCCCTCGCAAGACGTCGGCGGGGTTGTTAAATTCGAGCTATGGCGTCTGGCACTTTGTAGGTCTGCAGGCCCAATCAGAAGGCCGTTTTTACCCGTTTGGAAAAACACGCGCCGGATGGCGTGTGATCCGGTAGGTAAAACAGTGAAGTCCCCGACTTGTCTTTGGTTATTTCACAGGAAGAGAAAGCATGTCCGATCGGGAAAAAATTCGCCAAAAAATGCAGGAGAAGGGGATCGACTTCCTGTTGGTTCAATTTGTCGATATCCACGGATCCGCCAAGGTAAAAATGGTGCCGGTCAGTTCCTTTGACGACGCGGTCGACGAAGGTGCGGGGTTTGCCGGGGCTGCGGTATGGGGTTCCGGACAAGGTCCTCACTCGCACGATATGCTGGCGCGGGCCGATCTTGACAGTTATACTCCGCTGCCTTGGCTACCGAATACCGCCCGGTTTGCTGCGGATTTGTATGTCGATGGCGAGTCGTATCCCTACTGTGCCCGTACGAATCTCAAGCGGGTCTTATCCGAGGCGCGCGACAAAGGATACATTTTTAATGTGGGCATGGAACCGGAACATTTTTTGGTCACGCGGAAGGAGGATGGCTCGCTTGAACCGTGGAATCCAGACGGCGCGGACGGCCTCTCAAAACCTTGCTACGACTTTCGTTCCATGGCACCGGCGATGGATTATCTCCAGGAGCTAACCACCTCGTTAAATCACCTTGGCTGGGGCGTTTATCAGGCAGATCACGAGGATGCCAATGGCCAATACGAAGTGAATTTTGATTACGCCGATGCGCTCACTACCTGCGATCGGATCACGTTCTTCAAAATGGCCACTTCGCAAATCGCAAAAAAATACGGGGCGCTGGCCACGCACATGCCCAAGCCGTTCAGCGACCGAACCGGCAGTGGACTCCATGTTCATTTCCATCTTGCCGATGCTGCCAGTGGAAAACCGGTCTTTGACAGCGACTCCGACAAGCGCGGTCTTGGGTGTTCGGACCTGGCCTACCATTTTGTGGGGGGAATCTTGCATCACGCGCGAGCCCTTTGTGCCGTGACCAGTCCCACCGTGAACTGCTACAAGCGGCTTCAACTCGGTTCCGGTTTGCAGTCAAGTCGATCCGGATTCACCTGGACGCCGGCATTCGTAAGCTATGGAGACAACAACCGCACCCAAATGATACGGACCGCAGGGCCTGGTCACTTTGAAGATCGCACCGTTTCGGCCGGTTGCAATCCGTACCTTGCATTGGCCGCCTATCTCACCGCTGGCCTCGACGGGATTGAACGCAAACTCGACCCGGGCGAGCCAAACCTGGGCAATCTGTACGAGAAGCCGCTGACGGAAATTTTGGAATCGGGCATCCAGATCCTTCCGCAGTCGTTGTGGGAAGCGGTTCAAGAATTGCGGGACGACTCAGTAGTCCAGGAAGGACTTGGGCCGATTGCTGGCGAATTTCTCGACCTGAAGACCCAGGAATGGGAGACTTACGACACGCAAGTCACGCAGTGGGAAGTGGATCAATACCTGACGTTATTTTGAGATGGACAAGAACGGCTGGTTCCCTCCAAAAAAACCTACCCCTCCCTCGACGAGGCCGCGAGTTTCTTTCCGAGACCGAAAGTATTTTCAAAGAAGTTGCCTGTTCGTGTGCTGACGTATAAGAATCCTCCATGCCGCATCGTCTCTTAAAATTCGCCGTCAGCAAAGACTACCCGGAGGCTCGCATGTTTCGCGAGCCAAGTCGTCTGAAAGACGAGTACGACGTGGTGATTATTGGAGGTGGGGGGCATGGACTGGCTGCGGCCTATTACCTGGCGCTGAATCATGGCATCACGAATGTGGCCGTTTTAGAAAAGGGTTACCTCGGCGGGGGAGGTACCGGACGAAATACGGCCATCGTTCGCTCCAATTATTTAACCAGTGACGGTGTCCGTTTTTATGAACGAAGCCGCGAATTGTTTCAGGGCCTTTCCCGCGAGCTCGATTTCAACCTCTTTTATTCAGAGCGAGGGCATTTTACGCTGGCCCACTCGCCCGCCTCGCTCAACACGATGCGATGGCGGGCAGAGGTGAACAAGCACCTTGGGATCGACAGTGAACTTGTCGATCGGGCCTTCATTGAAAAATGCCTCCCAGAAATGGATCTCGAGTGCGGCGGCCACCAGGCTCCGATTTGCGGTGCTTTATTCCACCCGCCAGGCGCCATCGCCCGGCATGATGCGGTGGCCTGGGCCTATGCCCGCGGGGCGGACCATCGGGGCGTTGAAATTCACCAGAAAACCGAAGTCACCGACGTTGAAGTTCGGGATGGGGAAGTGGCCGGCGTCCATACGAGCAAGGGGTTTATCAAAACCCGCAAAGTCCTCAGCGCCGTAGCCGGCTGGACCACCCATCTAACACAAATGGTGGGTGTACAAACGCCCCTGGTAATTCATCCACTCCAAGCTTTCGTCACCGAGCCTTTAAAACCGTGGCTTGATCACATTGTGGTCTCGGCAAGCCTGCATCTCTATGTGAGCCAGTCGTCGCGAGGCGAGCTGGTTACGGGGGCTTCTCTTGACCCGTATGAATTAATTTCCATGCGATCGAGCCTGGAGTTTGTCGAATCGCTTTCGGGTCAACTGGTAGATCTGTTTCCGAGGCTCGGTATGGTCCATGTCCTGCGTCAGTGGGCCGGACTGTGTGACATGACGCCCGATTTTTCGCCCATCATGGGGCTCACCCCAATCCGAGGGTTTTACCTCGATTCCGGTTGGGGGACCTGGGGTTTTAAAGCAACCCCGGTGAGCGGAGAAACCATGGCCCACACGGTGGCCGAGGATCACCCACACCCCTTGATCGAACCGTTTGCGCTGGACCGGTTTGAACGATTTCAACTCGTCGGTGAAAAGGGGGCTGCTTCGGTTGGGCATTAAGTAGTGTCTCCCCGTCCAAATCACCCATGAAACTTATACCTTGTCCGCTCAACGGTTTGCGTCCCGCGCAGGAATTCCACTTTGGTGGGGAGTTTCGCGCTATGCCCGACCCCGACCAGGTCGATGACACCGCGTGGGCGGAATACGTCTTCCATCGTGAGGGGCATCCCCATGTCAAACGGGAATGGTGGTACCACCTGCCGAGTGGCACATGGTTCATCGCCGAACGAAACAATGTGACTGACGAGTTTGTCCGAACCTATCTTTTCGACAAAGAGGCTTGAGCGTGGAAAATCGCCTTCCCCAACAACCGGGTGAATGGATCGACCGCAGCCAGGCGGTGACCTTTCAGTTCGAAGGGACCACCTACACTGGGTATGCTGGTGACGTGCTGGCGAGTGCACTCTGGGCCAACGGCGTCCGTTTTACCGCCCGCAGTTTTAAATACCACCGTCCCCGGGGAATCTACAGCCTCGCCAATCATGATGCAAATTTCCTGGTCGACGATGGCAGTCGTACCAATTTGCGGGGAGACCAGCTGCCCATTTACGAGGGGCTCGTTGCCCGGGCCGTCAACACTTGGGGTGGACTCCAGCAGGATCGATTAAAAATCACCGAGCGCTTCAGTAAACTGATGCCGGTCGGTTTTTATTACAAGGCATTCCATACGCCACGCAAGCTTTTTCCCTTTTTTGAAAACCAAATGCGCCAGGTGGCGGGCCTGGGTCGTCTGCATCCTGATTACGTCGCCAAGCAAACGCCAAAAGACTACGCGTTTTGTGACCTGTTGGTCATCGGTGCCGGCCCTGCCGGGTTGTCGGCAGCCCTGGCTGCTGCCGATCAAGGGGTCGACGTTCTGGTGGTGGACGAATTGCCCCGCGCCGGTGGCAGTTTGACATGGCAGTTGGCAGGAGTTCCCGAGGCTCGCCAGGTGCTGAACTCACTTTTGGAACGTGTGCAGCAACACGAGCGGATTCGGCTTCGACTGGCAACGCAGGCGGCAGGCTGGTATTCCGACCATTGGATTGCCCTGGTGGACGCGCAGCGACTTACAAAACTGCGGGCCAGGGCCCTTGTCGTTGCCAGTGGATGCTGCGAACAGCCAGCCGTGTTTCATAATAACGACCTGCCAGGTGTGCTGCTCGGATCGGCGGCACAGCGGTTAATGCATCACTATGCAATCCGGCCGTTTCAGTCGGCTGTGGTGATGACCGCCAATTCCGACGGATACCGGCTGGCCCTGGACCTGCTGGCGGCGGGAGTAGAAGTCCCCGCGGTGGTCGATTTGCGGGAAGATTCGCAAACCGACCTGACCAATGAGCTCGCCAAAAAAGGAATTCCCATCCACCAGGGCCACGCGATTTCAGAAGCCACCCCCACCAAGGACAAGCAGGCGGTCGCTGGAGTGCGGATTGCGCGTCTGGAAAAGTCGGGCGAGCTCACTACGACAAGTTCCCTACCCATTGCCTGCGACGGGGTTGCCGTGAGCGTTGGCTGGGCACCGACGGCAGACATCCTTTACCAGGCAGGCGGGCGTTTTTCATACAACCAGGCACTCGAGCAGTTGGTTCCCACGAGCCTGCCAGACAGCGTGCACGTGGCAGGACGGGTTCGCGGGATCTTCGATTGGCAGGCCCAGGTTGAGGATGGCCACTCGAGCGGGCTGGCTGCCTGCCAAGGTATGACCGACGAGCAAGAACAGCCGTTGGCGCCAATCGAGCCGACTGGCCCGGCCCGCAGCCATCCCTACCCGATTTTTGCACACCCCAAGAAAAAGAACTTTGTCGACTTTGATGAAGATCTTCACCTGGCCGACTTTGTAAATGCCCACCAGGAAGGATACGACAATATCGAGTTGATGAAGCGGTACTCCACCGTGGGGATGGGGCCAAGTCAGGGTAAACTTTCCAATCAAAATGCAATTCGGATTTTAGCCCGCCTCAACGGGAACACGATCGACCAGACGGGCACGACGACCTCGCGGCCGTTTCACCATCCGGTTTCCATCGAACAGCTGGCCGGCCGGCGGTTTCATCCCTCGCGGCGGACGCCCATGCACAGCTGGCACCGCGACCATGGTGGCCAGTTCATCTTTGTCGGGGGCGGTTGGCAACGCCCGGAGTTTTACGCCCGGGGAAAAAGACCGCGTGCAGATTGCATTCTCGACGAGGCCCAACATGTGCGCGCACAGGTGGGCATGATCGACCTTGGCACACTTGGAAAAATTGGGATTAGTGGGCCTGACGCAGCCGCGTTTTTAAACCGGGTGTACATTGGGTCATTTACCAGGCAGAAACCAGGCACCCTGCGCTATGGTGCGGCTTGTGATGAGTCGGGGGTGATCATTGACGACGGCGTTGTCGTGCGACTCGCCGAAGACCACTTTTATTTGAGTGCCACCAGTTCAGGGAGTGCAAGCTTTTTTCGCGAACTGCAGCGATGGGCCCTGGTTTGGGGCATGCGGGTGACCTTGATCAATCTTACAGGCCAGTACACGGCGATGAACCTTGCCGGACCTCGATCACGATCGGTCTTGAGTTCACTGACCGACATCGACCTCGAGCAGGAGGAATTTCCATTTTCGGCGGCCCGCCAGGGCCAGGTGGCGGGCGTGTCGGCGATTGTCATGCGGGTCGGTTTTATTGGCGAACTCGGTTATGAGATACACGTGCCCGCCCAGGCGGGATGTCATGTCTGGAACGAGATTATGCAGGCCGGCAAGGCGCATTCTATCTGCCCCTTTGGAGTCGAGGCCCAGCGCCTTTTGCGACTTGAAAAAGGGCACCTGATTGTAGGGCAGGATACCGACGCGCTGACCACTCCATATCACGCCAACCTGGGTGGCCTGATTCGTCGACAGAAGAAGTTTTTTGTGGGTCAGCGGAGTTTGCAAATTGTCGAAGACCAGCCCCTGGATCGAAAACTGGTTGGCTTCTGTTACGCTCCCAACAGGCAGTTGCCATTGCCGGACGAATGCAACTTGATTATTGCCGATGACCAAATTGCAGGCCGGGTGACCAGTATCGCTCACCGCAGTACCCTTGGATATCCTTTGGGCCTGGCGCACGTGCGGCCCGATCTGGCAGAACCTGGGACGACCATTACGATTCGCACCGACTCGGGTGCGCTTTCGCGTTGTCAAATCACCGAGACACCCTTTTACGATCCCGACGGGGAAAGGCAGTTGATTTCGTGACCAATCCCGTTCGAAACACCCCTCTGTTCGATCGACTTGAATCTCTCGGTGCCGAATGGTCTGAGTGGGAAGGTGGTTGCGTGGCGCGGCGACTGGGTGCTGTTGAAGATGAACAGGCACAACTGGGCACACTTGCGATCTGTGATCTGAGTTGCCAGCCGACTCGTTTTTTAAAAGGGGAGGGCGCGGCCGCGTGGCTGACTGCGCACGGAGTGACGGTGCCACCGGAAGTCTACGCAACGTCCGAAACACCTGATGGTGGCCTTCGCGTGGTCCGGAGTGGCGGCGACGAGTTTCTGATCGAGTCGAAACCGGGGCAGTCCAGTCCGCTCTGGTCAGAATGGAGTCTCGACGGGACGATGTCCTCGGATTGCCACCTCTTTGACCGCCAAGATGCCGTTTTATATCTCTCGGGCGAGAAGTCGCGTGATGTATTGGCGCAAACGTGCGGCATCGACTGGTCGAAAGCGTCAGCTGATGTGCTGGTGATGACTCGGCTGGCGGGAGTGAGCTGCAGTGTCTTGCCGACGCGCACAGGAGACGTTGACGTTTTTCAAATCCGCCTCGACCCGACTTACGCCATTTACCTGTGGGATGAGCTGGTGACGATTTGCCGCGACCTGGATGGCAACCCCATTGGGGCAGAGGCGCTCTTTCCCGACTGGTTTTAGACGGTCGCGCAAAACTGGTTGAGCAGTTCGGTCAAGCGGGTCTTTGCCTGCTGGAGCATTTCCTCCGGGGTGTTCTTGTTGCCCTGCAGGATAAAGAGGCAGCGCCTGGTGTCAACGCTTAGCTTGGTCTTGTCGCATTGTTTGTAATCGAGTCGGCAAAGGACTTCGGTGTCGTCGCAATAGCAGTATTCGCCAGCTCGCACCGACTCGACCGTCTCGCATCCCAAGGGCAAAAACCGCTCCTCTCCCTGGGCGAGGCGAAGTGTGATATTGCCATCGACCTGATCAAGATCGTGGGCGCCCATCGTTAGGCGTGTTTCAAGTGACACGAGGTTATAAATATCGACCGCCAGATTGATCGATGGCAACTGGCCTCGCCGCTGAAGAAATCCAATCAAACTTTCGATCGAACAGGGGTATTTCTTGGGAGATCGCCCAACCGCCTGACGCAGCGCGCGGAAACCGAGAATCACCGGATCGTTGGCCACGAACTCTGGTGTATATTGCTCAAGAAAACGGGGCAGGGCTGCCTGTTTTAAACGGTCGAACTCTTCATGCCCTTTTGAATTTGAGAGCGTGGTTGTGACATAGGAGGTCGCAACCAGACCAAGTTCGGCCGCTGCTGGAGTCACGATCAGTCGGGGAGCATCCATCAGCTGTAAAACCAGTCGATATCGGCAACTGCCGACTTCAGCGGCATGCAACTTCGGCCCAACCTTCCAGGCGGGTTGGGGTTATCCATCTTGGAAGCCTCGTACATGATGATCACTTTCCCAGCGCTGGTAAAATGGCACGAAGGGTTGGTGAACTCGTAGAGTGGATCGGTCTCAATGTTCTTGAAATTTTCCCACGTCTTCCCCTCGTCGCGGGAAATTGCGGTGGTGAGGGGGGTCCGCTTGCCGCAGTGGTCAAAATTTGGGTCGTAGGTGCTGTGATTCCAAATCACCAGTAAGTCACCCGTGTGGGGAAATTTCACCAGGCAAGGCATCGACTCGGGAGCTCTTAGTCCTGTGGTTTGGGGGCTCGACCAGGTGACTGCTCCATCGTACGAGGTGGACTGAAAAATTGCCCCCAACTGGGTCCCCATGTACATCAGCAGGCGGCCATCGCTTAACTCGACAATATGAGGTTCCATGGCCCCCCGCATGGGCAGGTCAACCCAGTTTTCCGACTGTTTCCAGGTGTGGCCCAAGTCGTCGCTATAGGCACAGCTGTTGATTTGATGGTCGGTCGGTCCGCACCAGTCTCCCAGCACTTGTTGGAGGGGATGAATAATCCGCCCGGTACTTAATTGCGTCAATAGGTAGGCTGCAATCGGACGCTTTTGATTGATGTTGTGCATCACCGGCTCAGAAAATGTCTTGCCGTCATCGGCGCTTCGCCGTGAAAAAGAGGTAGAACTCTGCGGCTTACCGGGTGCCAGCAAGTGGAGTCGCTGGAAACAAAACAGGATTTCTCCATTGTTGAGTCGACCGAAGCAGGGGTAATGAATGTTGACGTCCCCCGGCGCATTTTCCACAAAGATTTTGCGATCTTCCCACGTGTAGCCTCCATCGCTGGAGGTCATCTGCGCGATATTGCAGGGTGCGTGGTCGTGGCCGATCGTGTCACCCCCGACGTGTTCCATCCAGGCCAATAGCAGCTTGCCATCGTTGAGTTCAACAATCGTGCCCGCTCCATGCCTGGGCCGCTCTGGCGGCGCCTCGACGACTGTAAAGATATCAATTTTTCCCACGATGTGACCCTCTTGTTTAGTGGTGACTCTCGTTTAGTGGTTAACAGTGTAGCAGTTTCAGGCGGCCGCTTATTGACTCAGGCGCCGCTTATTCACTCAGGCGGTAGGCAATGATCGCGCGCCCCGGAATGGTCCCTTCCAGGGCGACCACTCCCGAAACATCCTTTTCGACCGGTGTGATTTCACCCGTGTAGTCGATCTGGTCCACATCGACCACCGCATCGGCCGACATCCCGTGGCGAGCCAGTTCGACTTTGCTCACAAAAGGGATATCTTGCCTGGACGCATTGGCGAGGAAGATGGCCAAATCGCCCTCGGGATTTCGGAACACGCCGTTCCAGAGCGCCGGATAGTCGCCGCCTCGCGAATAGGTCATCAACGGAAGTTCCGCCGGCTGGCGAAACTGAAGTGGCCGCATGAACTGGCCGTAGGACAAAAACTCCTTGGTGGCGTTGCTTTTATAGTAACCGAGTATCTGCTCTAAAAACGCAATCATCGGCGCCTGCTCTGGGTTGGAAAGCGAAAGAGCCGCATCGCGGGGCCGCAACCGAAGACGTCCGATCTGGGCCCCCTGGACAAACAGCGAGGCGGCTTCAAGGAAAAACGCATCCTGGTCGTACTCATTGGTGAACCGGCCTTGATACCCGGTGCCGGTCGACATTTCTGTGCCGTATCGCTTGACGTAATCCTGGTAAACCGCCGCGAACAGGTGCGCCTTGTTTTCGGGCCACAGGGTGACGGTCAACGTTCCATCAATCACATCGATCACGTTTTCGGTACAATTTTCCCCGGTGATAATCGTCATCGGATTGGCCTGCTTTGCCGCGTTAAAACAGCGCTCGACAAGATCATGCATGCCGCCGGTCATGGAATCTCCGCCTGCGGCCGAATGGCCGTGGGGCGTCCAATAGCAGGGGAGGCCGGCTCCCTGCATTACGTCGAGGTAAAGGCCTCCAATTCCCTCGCGCTCGGTCATGAGGCGACAAGTCTCTTCGAGACGATTTTGCCACCATGGTGTGGCACAACACATCTGCCAGGCGGTTTCGTTACTCCAGGTTCGCTTCTTGCCGAACAGGCCCCTGACCACGTTGGGTCGGGCCTCGTCGGCATAAGGGGAATTCTCGCTGGGACCCTGGTCAAAAATCTCGAGGGCGACGTAAGGGCACACCATTCCTCCTTCAGTGCGCAACCGGTGGGCCTCGCGGGTAAAAGCGGCCCACGCGCCAATTTTGGGGTAGTTGCCATCGTGAATATTCATCGCCGGAAGATTCCGCCATCGGCCCTGGTTGTAAAGGCGGTGGCTTCCAAAGGGAACGTTGTAGGAGGTCATTCCCGGCACAAACTCTTTCCAGCCATACCATTGGGCGGCCAGCGGGATCCCGGCCCACTGGAGAAATTCGCGAAAATGATCACTGGCAATGACCATGTTTTCCTGCATGTCGTGGGTGCCTTCCGCCGAATCGCCAATCGTGGTGTAAAACACAAACGGAGATTCCTTGTACCAGCGGGGCACATCCTGGCGGCTCCGCAGTGGCCCCTTGCGACACCACGATTGTTGGGTGGCCCACGCGCGGTAGATTTGGGCCGCATCGAACCAGTCGCCTTGGAAGGGACCAACCACACAATCGTAAGGGAGGTGATAGTTTTCCTCGGAGAAGGTGACGTTGGGCGGAAAATGACCCGGACGCCAGGTGATTTCATTTGGGGTATTGGCAATTTGCATGTGCATCAGGCTGGCTGCCGGATCATGGGTTGCAAGATAAACCCCCTTGCCAGTGGGCCGGTCGTAGAAGGCCTGGAACTGCATGTTGAAGTCGACCGGGTAATAGGCTCCCCTGGCGTTGAATCCAACTCCCAGTCCGGATGGGGCGTTGAAAGGATCCTCTACCAGTCCACCATGCTCGCGGGGATAGATGTAAGCGTCATCCTCGGGCGCATCGATCGGGGCTAAGGAGACCAAGGGAAACCGAACCCGTTCCAAGCCATATTTTATGCCGGGATTATCGATATTGATTCGCCAATAGGAGAGGGGATCTCCCTCTTTGAGGGTGATCGTGACCTCAACATCCATCAAGTGGGTTTTGCCTCGGACGGGTATCTGGTGCCAGTTCAAATGAAGGACCGTCTCATCCCCTTTGTCTTCGGTTTGCACGGAGACGGACGTCGCCTCCTGGGACCCTACCGAAAACGCGTCGACCGCCATTTCATCCATGATCCCCATCAGGCTGCCGACGGTTTTCCAGCGTTCGTCCCGATTGCTTCCTCGCACATCGGGTGTCATGCGAATTTCGAACAGTTGCCGCTGGCCACCTAGGGTGTCGCTGGCAAGGAAATCGTGGTCTTGCTCGATGCTATAAAGGCGATTGAGCCCAAAACCGCGGTCTGACTGGATGAATTCAAGGCCAATCTTACGATTGGCGATGAGGATACTACTGCCCTGCTGCTGGACGTTAATTGGATCAGGGTGTGTTTGGAAGAACTGGGTGGCTTCGTCTTTGGCCACGGGAATCGCGCGAGAAATTGCCAACTCGTGATTCTCGGCCTCTGCCAGGAAGTGGGCGACGATTTCCTTCTCGTCGATTGCCCGATTGTAAAGCCGCACCTCATCGATAAGCCCCTGGTAGCGAGGGAGGTCGGGCCTGCCATTGGTGCCAATAGAAAAGCCTCCCCCAGATTCAAATTGATCTTTCTTGGAGGGCGCATTGCCCACTTGCCTGCCGTTGATCCAAAGGCCCAACTGTTTGCCGTCGAACGTTGCAGCGACGTGCTGCCATTTGCCGACTTCCAGCGCCTCCTTCAAATTGTTGCCGCCGCCGGAGATGTAAAAGAAACAAAGGTTCGAGTTGTAGAAGGTGAGGCCGTAGCTGGCCACCCCTTCACCCAGCAGGTGGGCTTCTCCCCGTCCGGGCCGCGTCGGTTTTACCCACGCTTCAATCGTGACTGGCCCTTCCAGCTTGAGGTCACGCTCTGGGGCGCAGTCAATGTAATCATCCACTCCGTCGATCGAGATGGCATAACCTTGATCGAGCTTGACCCAACTCGCACCTTGCAGGTTGGCCGCATGACCGTTGCCACTGGTGTCTTTGGCGGTATTTCCGGAGCCCTCATCAAAGGGCCATTCGGCCACCAGGCCGGCCGGCTGTTCAGCTGTGGCCCACGGTGAGAAAAGACTCCAAACGACAACGACTGGCAAGAAATTCCTGGAAATCGACATGTGGATGCCCCTCGGGGAAAATCGATATAATGGCCGGCAGCCTCGCGTTAACGTGGAGACAACGCCAAACCTGGATTTTACAGGAAGCCACGTGTGTCGTCTGTAATGTTTTCGTGGTTTTGTTGGGCCGCTCGAACCTCCCTATTTGTAGGGCGAAACCTCTTCCTCATCCTTGGGGTGATATTGTGTGTCGTCGGGCCAATTGACGAAGCAGCGGCAGAGCGGCTTGCTCTCACGTAGGACGGATGCGCAAGCGACAGGTTGCCCGTTTCTAAAAAAACTCTCCGCAGCTTCTGGTAGCAGAGTCGATTAGAGAAAATCCGCCACGCGGGCCGGTTTACCGGTGGCCTGGGCGGCCCGAAATGCCTCCAGCGTGGCAATCCCCTCGACCATGTCGTCGAGTTCCGCGGGATTTTTTCCTGTGACCAGCATCTGTTGAATTCGCCGCACGATTTCAGCCGCCCCCCAGGGATATTGGTGACTTCCCAAGTTCCGCAGGTCGATGTCATCTTCGGTCCCGATCAGGCTGATCCCAATCGCCCCCGGAAAACACCGCGTGCCGGTATCGGCATGGATCATTACCCCGTTTGCAGGCGCGCGAGGATTGTTGTCGTAATCAAGCCAGACTGACGTTTGCTTGGCGGTCGACATCACCTCAACGGTGCTGACCCCGGTGCCAAACAGATGCTGCGTGGCACTGATGGTGTGAATTAAACCAGCCGGGGCGGTGCCCGCCCCATTGAGCGTGGCAAAGTTTAACTGGCCCACCTCGGGAATGCGGTTCCGAAAACGGGCCACCGTCGGCTCGAACCGTAGAATCGATGCAGAGAACAAAGGGGCCTTTTTTCGGGCGGCCAGCTCAATCAACTGTCGACATTCGCCGACCGTAAAGGCGAGCGGCTTGTCGATAAAGGTTGGCACTCCCTTTTCGAGTCCCGGCGTGGCTAGTTCCACATGGTCTTCACCATCCCAGTTGCAGTCGGCAATGAAGACCAAATCGACGTCGTCGCTGCACTGGTCGGGCGTGTCGCACACCATGGGTCGATCACACAACACGCGCGAAGTCTCTTCGGCCACCTCGGGGTGGACATCCCATACCCGGGTAATTTCAAATCCACCCACGTAGGGTGCGGTGCGGAGCGTGGGGTCCCCGTAATTGGTGTAGAAAAAACGGTGGACGCCGCCGCCTTCCCAGGAGTACTTGATGTCCGGGTCGTAGGGCCGCGGATTTTTCAGTAACAGTGGATCGACCTGGGCCATCAGCGCCGCATACCACAGGCCGTGGGAATCGCACCGGATCAGGCCAACTCGAGTTTTGTCAGGCATGCTTGGTTCTTGGAACTAATCGAGAAATGTGGCATCGGTACGGGCGTTGAAACTCAGTTGTCCCTTAACACCCAGCTTGGCTTTTTGAGGGCCTCGTTGTATTGGCTCCGCCACTGGTCGGAACCATCGTCCGGAACCACGTCCATGTTGACGCCGGGACTGAAAATGGGGCGGCGCCCCTCAATGTAGTCGTCCCAGTACTGGAGGCCATGGGCATAAAAATCCTCGGCGCCGCTGGGCCAGCTGACCCGAATCAACAGGTCGGGGTAAGGATACGGCTTGGCAATCGGTTCAATCCGATATTTTTCGACCACGTCCCAGTCGAGTTCATAACCAATCCCTGGGGTATCGGGGATATCGACATAGCCCCCTTTGACCACCAAAGGATTTTTCAGCAGGGTGTGAACGTAAAGATTGTGACAGTTCACCGCTGGCCAGCGGGCATGGCTCAACACGGCCGCCAGCTGCAAACACCACACGGTCGAGAGTCCGCTGCCGGTGTTCTGCAGCCAGAAGACCTTGTTTTTCTCAGTGATGCAGTGGGCCTCATGCAGCACCTGGCTCACCCCTCCATTGACTACAAAGCCATCGCATACGTCTTCCTCCAGTGCCGTGGTCAGGGGCGGATTGCCCACGTGCATCGCAATCGGAACCGAAGTTTGCGCGCGGAGGTACTTGTTGCCGGCGACATCTTTCTGCGGGATGGGTGACTCAAAGATCTTGACCTTCTCATACTTTTGAAGCTGGGTAAGAATCCGCACTGCGTGGGCCGAGTTGCACAGCATGGTGTTGAAATCGAGGTCGATTTCAAAATAGTCGGGCGTTTCCTCGGAAATGGTTTTGACCTGCTGCACCAGGTCGACCCAGGGCCGGGCTTTCATTTTGTAATTGGTGTATCCAAGCGAAACTGCTTCGCGTGCTTCGCTAATCCAATCCTCGATGGGCATTTCCACCGACCACCACGAGACAGGCGCATTGCTGCGCTGTTTCTCTCCCAGGAGGTGATGGACCGGAACCTCATTTGCCCGGGCGACCGCGTCGAACAGGGCCATCTGGAGGCCCCCGCCGAGGGAGTCGTCCCACATCACCTCCGAAGCCGGTTTTCCGGTCGCCCTGGCAACCGACTCGTCGGTCACTTCCTGCCAGGTGTAGAAGGGCATCGTTTCCCCGATTCCAACCGTTCCGCACTCCAGGGTAACTTTGCAGAGTTCCAGAATACTCCAATGGGGCAACTCGCGAATCATGTTCCGATGGGCGACTTCCCGAAAGGGCAAGTCAACCCAGATGCGTTCAATATTCTTGACAGTCAGTCGCATTCAAGCGGTCCTCGGTAATCACGTTTTAAAAACAGGAGAATCGTAAGGGCAATGAACACAAAGCACACCGCCGATAGCACACTCAGATAATTAAAGACATCGGCCAGGCCGTACCACTGGCGTGCGGGGTCTATCCCGTATCCTATAAGCGGGGAGACAAACGAAGCGACCATGCCGAAAACGTTCAGTAGCCCCGTGGCGGTAGCCCGTGCCGCAGGATCAACCACGTCAAAGGTGGTGGTCCAGAGATTCACCGAATAAACACCAAAAGCGAATCCCCAGGCAATCATTCCGTAGTTCATAAAGTCTTTGTTCGCGGTGGAGCCAATGGCAACCAGCGCTGGGATCCAAATGAGCATGGCAATGGCCTGGACCATAAGACGGCCGGAGCGAAATTTTGCCGCCCACCAGTCGGCCCAGAGGCCCCCTATGAGATTGCCTACAATCGTACTGAACATGATCGACTGGGTTGAAAAAACGCCCGCTTCTTCCAGCGACATGCCGAACGTCTCCAAGGTATACCTGGGAAGCCAGAATTCACGGACGTTATTCACAATACAGTAAAGTAGAAATACCAAGGCAATCATCATAAAGGATGGTACCGAAACGACACTTAAAATGGTTTGCCCGAAAGAGCCCCCTTCCTTTCCCAGGCCCGTGCCCTGCTGGCGTTCAGCCCGCTGTGGTTCGCGAAAGAAAAAGGCCATGCATCCAAGCCACGCCAGCCCGATGGTGGAAAACGTGAAAAACGCAGTCCGCCAGCCAGCGAGGGTGGCGGAGGTGTCGCCAAGCTCTAGCGGCGGCATATCGGCAATCGTTCCGCCGGCCCATCCGGCAAAATACATCGAGATTGAATAGGAGCAAAAATAAAGGGCGACGGCCGTGGATCGGCTTTTTGCCGTAAACACATCGCCCATCACACTGGCGATTGCCGGAACACTGGCGGCCTGGGCAAATCCCAAAATAATGCGCATGGCCACAAGACCATTAAAACTTGAGACAAGGCCCATGCCGGCTAGAGAGAGCAGGCTGGCTGCGAGGCTTGCCATCAAAACATTGCGTCGCGTAAAGCGGTCGCTCAGGTAACCTACAAATAATTGCGACGCCCCATAGGGAACGAGAAAGGCGGTTTGCAGCCAGCCAGTCTGGGCATCGCTCAGCGCAAGATCTGCTTTGAGCGGCACCAGGACAAAGGCAATGCCGTTGCGTTGCATGATCAGGACAGCGTAGTTGACCGCCAGAAAGACAAGCACAAACCAGCGGTCGGGAGTGCCGTACGATGGATCGGGAGCGGCGTACGATGGATCGGGAGCGGCGTACGATGGATCGGGGGCAGCGGACGATGCCGATACCTGGGGGCCATATTGGTTGTCACCCTGACTTTTGGTAGCATAAAAAACAATCAATATAACGGTACCGACAAGCGGAATGAGTAGGAGCAGTTGCCACCATCCACTGCGGCCAGTGTCATGAAGACGCCGCGCACCAATACTAATAGTCGGTATAAGTAACGCTAAAGTGTAAATTGCAACCAGCGCAGACCCAATCGCAATAACTTTTATTACCACTAAAAAAAATACGTATAACAGAACAAACATCCAATATTGCGTACGCGTTGCACGACCGTGGAAGTCAGTACACTTTTTAATAGCGTCGATGAAGTCTTCCATCTTCTTACCTGCCAAAGTTCAGCGGAAACTCAGAACTTGCATCGCAAGTCTAATTTTTGGGGTTGCTTCCAGCCACCATTTCCGTCGGAGCTGAAACGCCACGGGCCGCCCCCGAAAGGGGCTTCACAGCCGGAACGATTCTCGCCTATCCCGCCTCGAGACGCCAGAAGAGTTCGGTAGGCCCAGAGAGAATTTTTCCAAGCCCAAAGGCAGCCGTGGGCACGACCGAGGGTGCGGTTTTCTCGTGGAGGGAGTCGGGCACCCCTTTTCGGGGACCTTTCTGCCGCCGGTTAGGAGCCGACGCTCAGGCATCTTAATGCACGCCACATTCGCCTAGGTTTGAAAACCATTCTCCACTACGCTAGCCGGTGGAAGGGCTAACCGGTGGGAGGGCTAACCGGTGGAAGGGCCTAATTGGCGGGAGGCAGCTCCGTAGGAGGCCCGCGGGCGACTGGACCTGCCTGAGAGAGTTGGACAGAACCTTGATCCTGGGGACAAAACGATGACTTTGATCTATTTTCTGCTCATTGGACTCGCGGCAGGATGGTGCGCCGGCAAAATCATGAAAACGTCCTATGGATTGCTCGGCAATTTGATCGTGGGGGTGATTGGGGCCTTTGTCGGTGGCCTGCTGTTTGGCCTATTGGGCCTCGGTCCTACCAATCTGGTTGGAGAGTTAATTTCGGCTGTGGTCGGCGCCGTGGTGTTTGTCTGGCTATTGAGGTACTTAAAGCGCAAATAACCCAGCAGGTCGAGCGGGAATGCCGGTGTGACTTACCAACGCTCGGGTTGATCGGCTGGCGGAAGCGTTCGGCCAATCCGATTGCCAACAGACATGCCGCCGTCGACGGTCAGAACATGGCCGGTAACGTAGCTGGCATCCTCGGAGGCCAGAAAGGCTACTGCGGCGGCGATTTCTTCGGAAGTGGCCCAGCGGCGCATTGGGGTAAAGAGTTTTGTCACCGCGTCCATTTCCTTCTTCAGTTCCGGTGTCGCCAGGTTGCTGGCGGTCATGCCTGGCGCGACCGCATTGACGCGTATGTTCTTCTCCGCCAGGTCGATGGCTAACGCCCGGGTCATGGAGGCGACCGCCCCTTTGCTGGCCATGTAGGGTACGCGATCATGGGACGCCTCAAAGGCGCCGATCGAGGATATGTTGACGATATTTCCCTCACCTCGCTCGAAGAAGTGGTCGAGGATGTGACGACAAAAATACCACACCCCATGCAGATTGACGTCAATCACGCGATGCCACTGGTCGTCTGTCATCTCGTGCGCCGGGGCACGAATATTAATGCCCGCATTGTTGACCACCAGATCGACCTGCCCCAGTTCGGTGATGACCTGAGCGATCGTGGAGCGGACGCTCGCTACGTCGCTGACGTCTGTTTCCGCAACCAGTGCTTTTTGCCCAGAGTTCCGTACCATTTCCGCCGTTTCTTCACTTCCTTCGACCTGAACGTCGGCAATGGCGATGTTGGCCCCTTCGCTGGCGAGTCGACATGCAATGGCGCGACCAATACCACTTCCGGCGCCGGTGACAATGGCTATTTTGTTTT
>JAKVCB010000249.1 GCA_022448345.1 Pirellulales bacterium | reverse complement strand
ACTCCCTTGGAATAGACCTCTTCGCGATACCAAACGGTTCCCATCACCACGTTTACCCCGTTGCCTTCGACTACGGAACCGCGGATGAGCTTGGTTACCGAGCCGTTAATGCCCCACCCGCGTGCGGGCCGCACCTTTTCACGGACAAGGCACACCAGGCGATTTGCTACAACGGCCGGTCGCTATTGCCCCACCACAGCAATATTCCCATCACAACGGCGCGAGTGTTGCTCCAGTATCGTGAAAAGTACCTCATGATCCGGGCGGATAACCGGGGGGAGGAGGGGTGGTATCTGCCCGGTGGCGAACCGCAGGAGCACGACCTGACCCGCAGGTACGATCGGTGTAATTTAATTGACTCGGTGGAAACCAAGGTGCGGGCCCAATTGAACGTGGAAGTCCCCTGGATGACTTATCTTGCCGATTTCGAGCACGATGGCAAGCTTTGCCGCGTGTACGCACACCCGTTGGAAGAAGATTCTCCCGTTCAAGCTGCTAAAGGTATTCAAGAGGGTTGGTTTACTGCTGAAGAAATCGGCGCGCTGAAATCAGCTGGCAAACTTACCGGTGGCTACGAACCGCAAGCCATCGACCTGTGGCTGGATGACTCGTATCTCCGCAGTATTGGGCAGTCGAAAAATAGGGCTTCAGGGGCCACTTGAATGTTCAGGAAATTGCCAGGTCCACGAAAATTACGGCCGCTTCTTCGCCATCGACCAACTTGATCTGGACAGAGTTGTTGCGGTCCCTGGCGAATCCGGCCGGTACGGTCCACGCCCGATGTTGCTGGGGTGTACCGATCAAGCCTGCATACGGTTGCTCGTACGGCTCATTTCGGTCATCGGTTTCCTCGAGTTCCTGCCCGTTGAGGTACGCTTTCCAGTGGCTCTCTCCCAAATCATCGATTGCTTGAATGCGGAGCTTTCCACCCTTGCGCCAACCGCCATTCGGTACTGCCATGTCAAAGGTTTCGTGAAACGACTGGTCAGCCTTTAAAGTCTGGCCCATCAGGCCTTTGGAGATGAAATAGTGCTGCGGCTGCTTTGCCAGCCAGGCCGGGTCGCCGATGTGGGACACAATGTGGAAGGGCGGTTCGTGGAACGGTGCTCGTCCAGGGTGACCATGCTGGCGGTAGTAAGGAAAGTTGAACAAGCTTACTCCGTCCAGCCCGCGGGAATAGGCTCGGTGTGCTGCGGTGTAGAACTGTTCGTCGGTAGCACGGCGGTAAGTTGCCGTGTCGTAGATTGAATCGGCCGGCAACCACGGGCCTAAACGGGTGGTGTGGGTCAATTCTACGTAAAGCCTGGTGTTGGGGATCATCTTGCGGATAGCTTCCAGGTCCCCGTCCTGACGGCTGATGTAGGAGAAAGAAAGGTTGACCATGTCTACGCCCGCATCGACCCAACGGGGCAAGTCGAGGCCCATTTTCCCGTGCTGGTCCAGGAATGCTGGCACGCGGACGCAAAGCCACCGCCGCCGGTTGAACTGTGACGATTGGTCCAGCAGTGTTCGTACGCGGTCGATAAATGCAGTCATGATCTCCACCCGTTGATCATGGGTTGTCTCTTCCGGGTGGAAATACGGAAGAAAGCGCATGAAATCGAGTTCAAAACCATCAAGGTCATACTGTTCACAGAGTTCCCGGATGAAGCCAAACATCCACTCACGGACTTCGGCGTGAGCCCAATTCAGTACCCGCTTTTCCCCAGGTAACTCGAACCGGTATTCAGGATGTTCCTTGTAAAAATGGTTCAGGCAGTGCAGGGTAAACCCCGGGATTTGGGAGATGGCCTCTGCGTTAGGCAGTTGGTCAACAAACTCCTTGCCGTGTCCATCATTCATGCGCAGAGACACGAAGCAAGCAAGGCTATTCTGTCGACATCGTTGCACGAACGCCTCAACCATATCGCCGCCATTGAGCATATACTGGGCGTAAGGATTGTCGTCCACGTTAACGCGATACGTCTTTTCGAACCAGCGGAAGTGTTGCTCATAGGGATATTGCTTGCTCTTCCACCAAGGTACAACACCCAGCCCCGGTTGCAGCATGTGTACGTCGACACCCGTGTCGGCTGTTTCGTCAACCGATGCTTCCAGCATCTGTTGACCAAATGCCTCGCCAGTGCGGTGGTAAGGACTGGTGCAACTGATAATGTGCGTCGTATCGTTGCTGTAGAGAACCTTCATGGGTGCGTGTTTCATTTCCACACGATTTCCATCGTTGTTCATCTTGGCACCCGTTGAGGACAAAACATCCCCGGAAAAATCTGATCAAACACATTGCCGGCAATGAACTGGTCGCCTGCACAAACAGGACAACGTCCACTGCCCATTTACCAGCCATCAACAGGTAGGTTGTGCGTGTGTATCGTATTGGGAATTTGTTGTAGTAGATAGGGACGGTAACCGTTCCCTGTTCTCTTACACTTGCCATGATATCAAAGCCGCGATAAGGTCACCAGTGAGGTGGCTACTCGGCCAGATCGCCGGCAATTCACAAACGATAAGGACACACACCATCTGTTTGTGGTTTGTGATCCGATCATGGCGGGTTACTGTAGAGATTAGCCACTGTGGCGCCTTGTGATGTTTGCCCTGCGACGTTCATGGTGAAGTACGGCGGGGTGTACTCCACTCCAGACGCCCCGGTGGTTGTGTGGACCACTTGGCGCATAAAAAACCCCAGCCAGTTGGGAGGGAGAGTGGCTGGGGTCATGGGTACTGGAGGGAGGGATTCCAGTACTCGTGAAAGGGTCGTAGAAAGCAACTCAGAGGTTAGGGCAACTACCCGACACAATCGTTTATTTTTTCTGGATTTCCCCGATCCTCCTGTTTCCCGACCCTCCTGCGAGTCAGCTCTTTTAGAGGTGTGGGCGACCGCAATAGACGACCTGCGGTGGCCGGAGACGGACACAACCAGCGCACCAAACCGCACCAAATTCGCACCAAACAGGACGTGAAATGCAGTGACCCGCTCTGCCAGATAAAGCGACCCGCTCCGCCAGATAACCCGCTCCGCCAGATACGAGGTGAAGAAGTTAACGCGGCACGTCACAAGTCCTGACTACGCGAAATCCATGAGTGTGGAAAGGGACCGGTAGGTCGTTGTGGCGGTCGGCAGCACGGAGGTAGGCCGGTCGATTGTCGCAGCAGGAGGTCCTTACTTTGGGGCTGGGCCAGATCCGTGTCGAGCTCATGGACGAAGACGACCAGCCGCTGCCCGGTTATGCGCTGGAGGAGTGCCTCCCAGTGTCAGGCGATGACACTGATTTGCAAGTTCATTGGAAGGACAAAAACGATCTGTCTGGCGCCGTCGGCAAAACAGTACGTCTCCGTTTTGAGCTCAAGAACGCACGACTCTATTCCTACCGACGGATGAATTAGCACCAAAATACATTGGGTCTTGGTGGCCAACAGTTTGACGATGGTAGCGGCGACCACTTCTAGGCTGGCATGCGAAATTGTTCTGCAAAATCCGTCAACTTCAATGGGACGCAAACCGCACGACTCAGCAACCTCGCAACTGGAAATCACTCAATTCGTTCATGAGTGGTTCATTCCGTACAAACGCCCCGCAGTTGTGGGCAAAGATGTCATAAATCCGCTCCGAAAAATGCGGGCTGGCGCACGAGCCAGAGATGTGACACGTCAGAATGATGTTGGGCATTGCCCATAGCGGATGCTCCGGAGGCAACGGATAGGCGTAATGGACGTCGAACGAGGCACCACGAATCCACTGCTCGCGTAAACACTTCAGCAGCGCCTGCTCATCAACAATTCGGGCCCGTGCGGGATTGATCAGCACGGCTGATGGCTTGAGCATTTGCAGTTCCCGCTCGCCGAGCAAGCCCTCGGTCGCCGGAGACAGGGGCAACGTAACG
>JAKVCB010000248.1 GCA_022448345.1 Pirellulales bacterium | reverse complement strand
TCGCCGGTTATATGGGGTAAGAAGGTTTTTCTTCTGAGCGCCTATCCCAGTGATGCAACCCGCTATGTGCTTTGTTACAGCACAGAGGACTGGTCGTTGCTCTGGCGACACGATTTTGAGTCTGTTTCGCACCATCTCCACCCGCGCAGCAGTTACGCGTCCTCCACGCCGGCCGTCGACGCCAGGCAGGTTTATGTGGTTTGGTCGACTCCAGAGAAAATCACCTTCAAGGCTTTTACCCACCAGGGGACCGAAAGCTGGAGCATCGACCTGGGGACTTGGGTTGGCCGACACGGTTTCGGTAACTCACCGATTGTTTATGGGGATCAGGTCATTTTGCACCTGTCTCAGCAGGCAGATAAAATCGAACCAGGTGAAGTACCGGGTGAGAGTTGCATGCTTGCCTTGGACTGTGCCACGGGGCGTGAGCTGTGGCGAACCCCTTTGGTAGGGCGGCAGGTATCCTATTCGGTTCCTCTCATTTACACGCCAGCTGCAGGCGATCCGGAACTGGTCTGCACGAGTACTGGCGATGGTGTTTTTAGCCTCGATCCTGAGACTGGGGTGAAAAACTGGTCGATCGACGCCTTCGACCAGCGGACTGTTGGCTCGCCCATTCTTGCCGGCGGCCTGATCCTCGGGAGTAACGGGTCTGGGGGGTATTCGGGAAACTACCTTGTGGCGGTTCGGCCTGGGAAGCATCCGGAGATTGTCTACACGATTAAGAACAGTTCGCGTGCGAAGGCCCCTTATGTACCATCGGCCATCGCCGATGGTGATGAGGTGTTTTTAATTTATGATCGTGGCTTTGCAAGCTGTATCGACGCTACCACCGGCGAGATCCACTGGATGGAGCGGACAGGCGGCAAGTTCAACGGATCACCGATCCGCGTGCGCGACAAGATTTTTGCCATCGACGAAGAGGGGCTTGTTTGGGTCATTGCGGCAGACAAGACAGAAATGAAGATCCTCGCCAAGAATGACCTTGGTGAGCCGAGTCATTCCACACCCGCTGTTGCCGGTGGAAAGATGTTCCTCCGCACCTATTCGCAGCTCTTCTGCGTAGGGGGGATTTCTGCAGAAGCACCAACGATTCGCACCGGAAAGAAACCCTGATTTTGCTCCTGGAAGGATGTTGGCCAGCTACCTATCTCACTAAACGGTTGAAAGGGAAACAATCATGCCACTTCAAAGTCAACTGCTCTTGTTCATCTCAGCATTTGCACCTGGGGACGACGGGGCCATTCATGCCTATCAGCTTGATCCGGTGACCGGGCAATTGCAGTTGGTTGGCCGCACGACGGACGTGGAATCACCATTTTTTCTGGCCATCTCACCGGCGCGCACACATCTTTACTCGATTCATGCACCCGGGGGATTTGGTGGTAAAAATCCTGAATACGTTGCTTCCTATAAGATTCTGGGGAGCACGGGAAAATTAAACTTGCTCAACAGGCAGTCGAGCCTGGGAACGGCGTCTTGTTATCTGGACGTGGATCACACGGGTCAAAGTGTGCTCGTCGCCAACTATTCAACCGGCAGTGTTGCCGCGCTTCCGGTTGCTGACGATGGCTCGCTGGGGGAGGCTGCATCCTTCATTCAGCATACCGGTTCCAGTATCGACCCGGCGCGACAGAAAGGTCCGCACGCCCACTCAATCGTGGTAAGTCCCAACAATCAATTTGCCTACGCAGCCGACCTGGGCCTCGATCGGATACTTAGTTACCGACTCGACCCGGCCACCGCAAAACTCACACCGAACCAGCAGGATTTTGTGCGAACTCCCCCTGGTGGTGGGCCGCGTCATTTGACCTTCCATCCCAATGCCAGGCACCTTTACGTGATCAATGAACTTGAAAACTCGGTTACGCAGTACGACTGGCAAGCCGACTCGGGAACACTCATTGAACGGCAAACCGTATCGACATTGCCAGCGGACTTTGATGGGACCAGCTATTGTGCCGACTTGAAAATCACACCAGATGGACGTTTTCTCTATGGCACAAATCGAGGCCATGACAGTATTGCTGCCTACCGAATTGGCGCAGATGGCCAGCTCTCCCTGTTGTCGATTGAACCAAGCCGTGGCAAGGGCCCTCAAAACCTTGCCATTACCCCGGACGGGAAGCTGCTCCTGTGTGCGAACATGCCTGGCAACAATGTTGTCGTGTTTAAGATCAATCCTGAAACAGGCGCATTGACCCCTGTGGGAGATCCACTTTCGATCCCCAGCCCTTCCTGTATCAAGATTCTTTAGAGGACTGCAGAAGATGCCGTAGACTTCGTCCGGAGAGCCACTTTTACCTTCCTCCTCTTTTGCTGGTCTTGAATCAGCCGAATCAACTTTCCTTTTAGGCAGGATCTGGTAAGCATGAGACCCGTAGCACGACGAGAATTTTTGCGGCAAGTCTCTTTGTTTTGTACCGCTACGACCGTAGGGGGAGTGAGCGCGCGGTCCGCTTCTGCGCTAGATCCAATCCGGCGCAATGGACAGCCCAAGTTCAAGTTTAGTCTGGCAGCATACAGCTATCGCAAGTTGCTGCTCGACAAAGATCGTGATTTTAGTCTGGCTGATTTCATCGATGACTGCGCCCGTATGCAGCTTGAGGGAACCGAACTCACCTCGTATTATTTTCCTCAGCCGGTGACGCACGACACTCTGCGAGCGCTTAAACAACAATGTTTTCGTCTGGGGCTGGATATTTCCGGAACGGCTGTCGGTAACGATTTTGGGTTTCCGCCTGGCGACCAGCGTGACCAACAAATCGAAGATGTTAAACGCTGGATCGAATATGCCGAGATTCTGGGAGCTCCGGTGATTCGTGTCTTTGCCGGCCATCGGAAGGGAAATGCAACTCCAGGACAAACCCACCAGCGGATCGTTTCTGGATTGGAAGAATGCTGTGCCTATGCGGGCCAACACGGAATTTTTTTGGCCCTCGAAAACCACGGTGGTCCTACCACGACCGTCGACGGGCTGCTCGCGCTGGCGCGTGATGTGAACAGCCCCTGGTTTGGCGTGAATCTTGATACGGGCAATTTTCACTCCGCTGACATCTACGGTGACCTGGCTCGAGTTGCCCCGCTGGCAATCAATGTGCAGGTGAAGGTTGCCGTCAGTGGGCCTGACGGCCAAAAGCAAACGACCGACTTTAAGAGGTTGGCTCGTATCTTGCGTGAGGCCAACTATCGCGGCTACATCGTCCTGGAATACGAAGAGCCGGCCGCTCCGCGAGAAGCCTGCCCTGTTTACATCGAGCAGCTCCGAGACGCATTTTCTGGGTGAGGATCGCTGGCAAGCCGACCGAGTTGGTTCATTCATGCACTTTTGGGAAAGTTTAGCGGTTGGTTGTGCGGGGAAGACCGTCGCGAGACATCCTCCGATAGCGCAACTACCAAATTCTCGCTCAATAAGGTGTTCCTTCAGCGACTGGGGGTGTTGCCGAGACGGTCTCCGGTGGTTGGTCGTCCAGCAATAGGGGCTGGGGCTGTTTCAATTTCATCGGGTCGACTGTAGTTGTGGTGGTGCCCGTCATGTATATTAGGAGTGGTCGTTTGCTGGGGCGGGAGTTTCTTTAGCCGGGCGAAACGGCTTTTTGATGCCCCCCATTGGCGTTGGCCGTTGGTTGCTACCAACGGGCGTTTGCTGGTTACTTTAAGGATGCGTTGCTTGCGTGAGGCGTGCACGAATATGAACCCAATCCATGAGATGTCTGATGTGGCACAACTTTGTGGTGCCGATTACCCCAATGTTGTTACGGTGGCTGTGGATCAGCAGTATTGGCAGGATCAAACGGATGACGAACTCATCTGGGGATATTTTTGCCTGGAGATCATTCGCCAATTCGAGCAGATTCTGCTCGACGTAGTTCAACCGATGGTCCATGGTCCGATTCACAGCAGTATCGGGCAGGAGGCGG
>JAKVCB010000247.1 GCA_022448345.1 Pirellulales bacterium | reverse complement strand
GTGGATGATTTGGCGATTATTCGTTCGATGTACAACGATCACATTAGCCATGGCCAAGCAACGCTCTCCATGCACTGTGGTTTGACGACCATTCCGATGCCGAGTCTCGGTTCCTGGATCAGCTATGGTTTGGGTACCCAGAATCTCGACTTGCCTCCTTTTGTTGTACTTGCGGCGAAGTTGCCTTATATGGGGAATCAGGTTTGGGATAGCAGTTTCCTACCCGCGTACCATACGGGAACGCGACTCATTCCAGGCAATGATCCGGTCCCTTACTTGAAAAGCCCGATTGAATCCGTTTCATTACGTGCACTTGAGCAGGCAATGCTGCAGAAGATGAACCAAAGGCACTTAAAAGACTCTCAGCTTGACCCGCAACTTCGCGCCCGCATGTCGACGTTTGCGACTGCTGCGGGGATGATGAAGTTGGCCCCCCAAGTACTTGACGTGCATTCCGAAACGCGAGAAACCTTGGCCGATTTTGGGATTGGCAGTGGTGACAATCAATCGATTGCCTGGCAATTACTGGCGGCCCGGCGTTTGGTCGAAAATGGCGTGCGAGTAGTTGAGGTTGTCCATACAGGTTCTGGAGCTAATTGGGATTCGCATGGTGACATGCAGCACCATCGCCAGCGGGCAAATGATTTGGATCGACCCTTAGCTGCCCTTATCCTAGACCTCAAAAAACGTGGGTTGTTGGAGGAAACGTTGGTGGTGATCTGCACGGAGTTTGGTCGAGCGCCTGCGGGAACGAAAAATGAAAAGGGTCGCAATCACCATAACTCCGCATTTACCTGTATGTTGGCGGGAGGCGGGGTACGAGCAGGTGCGATTTACGGAAAAAGTGATGAATATGGCAACCTGGTTGCTGAAAATATGGTCCATGTACATGATCTGCATGCGACGATCTTGCATCTCATGGGACTTGATCACGAACGGCTCACCTACCGATTTGGCGGACGTGACTTCCGCTTGACGGATGTCCACGGTCAAGTGGTTAAGCAGATTTTGGCCTGAGGAGGCCAGAGTTTTTTCCTTGCTAAGGGGCTCCACGATTTGCGCATGGTGAGCCTTTTGCACTCTTCGCGCGGATTGCGCTGCATGCCAAGAGGCTGCGATTGTAAAGAGTGCTGGCCGTCCTCCTAGCGTAAAGAACCGGGAAGGAAATTGCTTTGTTTCCGGAACGAGTCTCTTTGTGGTCATGTAGTGATGGCAGAGGATTGCCGCTTTCATGCTGGAGGCGTTGTGTGGGTTTCCAGTTTATTGCATCTGCTGAAAGGCGTTTTTCGCGGAATCTTCAGCGGAGCCGATTCACGTTCGGCCGGCACTTGCGGTAACCATGCCCGGATGTCTTTTGGCAACCATGCCAGACCAGAGGTCGGCGGGGCAAGCAAATCCAAACTGGCGAGGTCTCGAGATCTCCTTGCTGGAAAATAAACGAAACGGCTGGATATCTCAGTGGGCTTTTGCTGGTGACGGCAACTCGAAGGGAAAGATGACTTTCCAATCACGTTTCATATCGGCAACGGTCCATCCCTTTTGACGGGCTTTTTTTAGACCCTGAGAAAGGCCCTCATCATAAGCCCATTCGCGTTCCTTGTCGGTGTGATGTACGAACAAGCAAAGTCGTTTCCCAGAGCCAGCAGCGACCCATTCGAGCATCTGTAAATCTCCATCTGAATTACCAAATGCAGCCAGAGGGCGGCGACCAATATGTCGCTCAATGGCGACCGGTTTGTTTTGGCCGTTGTTGAAAAAATAGGGTTCGGAGCGGCGTAATAATTTAGCTGTACCACCACTCGAGTCGAGTTGCGTCGGGAAAAAGCTACCGATGATTTGTTCTGGAGGAATTCCATACACTTCGGTCATCCAAGGACGCATGAATTCAATGTCGCCTCCTGAAACAATGTAGTTTTTAAATCCGTGCGCCCGTAAATAAGTCAGTAATTCGAGCATGGGCTGAAAAGTCAATTCGGTATAGTAGCGTGGCAGGTGCGGATGTTTTGTCGTTGCGAGCCATTGCTTCACGATGCTAGATATTTCTTCCGTGGAGGCATCGGCATAAGCAGTATGAAGTACCGGGAACCAAGCATGCTCATTCGAGAAAAAAGTTTTCCAGTCACTTTCGAGGGCGGCTTGGAAAGGCTGTGTCTGCCGCCATTGGGGGTGTTCTCCGAGTTGTTCTTGCAGACGTGCGCGGAGAAACAAGAATTGAAAATAGATTGGTTTTTCGCTCCAGAGTGTTCCGTCATTGTCAAAGACGGCAATTCGTTTAGCCGGCACGACATAAGCGGGCCCTTGGGTATCGCAAACGGCAGCTACAAAATCGATGATGGCCTGCTTTGACGGTCTGTCATTCCATGAATGAAGCATCCCCTGAGGCTGTCCTGCTGCAAATTCCGTCGAGAAAATCAGCAAGCCAGTGGCAAGCAAGGATAAAGTGCGGGAAAGGTATGGCATTTCAGTCTATGGGATTGGCGAGAGGATTCATTTCCTGCGGATCCGCAGTAACTCAATTCCAGTGCGCGTGGCGTTGATGCGAAACCGAACGACATAGAGGCGGTTGGGAGCACGGCCACTGGCGCAATAGGGAAGGAGAATGGACTCATCTGAAGCCAGAATCCAGGAACCGGGGTAGCCGTAACTTGCCGTGTCGAGCGGAAGATCTTGGGACCAGGTGTGTCCCTGATCTCGACTGATCCAAACGCGAAGATTCTTCCATGTTGCTATGCAGACAACCGTGCCGTCGCCTAGGACTAACAATTGCGGTGCTTTGAATTTTGGGCTTCCCTGGGGCACAATCTGTCGCTGCGAATCAACCCAAGTAAGTCCGTCGTCCGACGAATAAAAAAGCGCGCTGTCGGGGCGTGTCACCAGCATGAGGCGACCATCCTTCAATTGAGCAATCGCCGGTTCGTCGATATTGTTGTCTGGTCGGGTGATTTTTGCGATGACAGACCAAGTGTTTCCAGAGTCGTCGGAACGGCGAATGGCCCCATGTAAAAAAGGTTCCTCCGCGACCTTAAAATACGTTGCCCAAAGGATTCCGCCGTCGGCAAGTTGCACAGGCCGTCCGCCGTGAGCGCGTTCGTAAAAATTACCAGGACTTGTCAGGCCGATCGGTTTGGACCAAGTGTGCCCACCGTCGGTCGAACGCAGCACGAATTGTTTTGTATTCAGGCCCTCCAGATCGCGAGCGAATCTGGAGGGAGTTTTTTGATATCCATACCAAGATGCTTGGACACCGACAAAGCATAAGATCGTTCCGTCACGGCAAGTGAAAACTGCGTGGGCTCCGTCATCGAGTCGGTGATCGAATACGGTTTTTGGTTGTGACCAAGTTTTACCACCATCTCGTGAACGACACGCCATCGTGCGGCCACCGGTTGGTGCTTTAAAATTCAGCGGCCACCCAGACTGTAGCCAATCCTTGCGCCGCTGAGGCTCGATCTGCCGCGGTTCGGCAAAGGAAGAGTGCCAATATCCAGCCGAGTGAACTAAGAGAAGGCTGCCGTCGGGCAGTCGTTCGATGCCACCAGGCCAGCCGATGAAGTCGCCGAGTCCAGGAAACGGGGCGGGGCGATTGTGATCTGCGCCCGTCACACAGATGCGGGCAATTCCGATATCTGTGAGGACTTCATCTCCGTTTGTGAAACTCGCGCTGAGAGAATTTACCAAGAACGTGATGAGGGCGGTGAACAAAAGGAGTCGGTAGTGGAACATGACTCTGTGTGTTTCCAAAGCATTGCCTGGTTTGCGCCCTGCTGAGCAAGGCATGTTCATAAAGGTCAATAGTATGTTAGAAAACTTGGAGAAATTTGAAGAGAGCGTCAAGTGTTCGACGGTCGATGAGGCTACTCTTGCGGGAGCGGCGCCGGCCTAACGGCACAGAAACTATTCGAGGTTTAATTATTTTTACACAATGGTTTTCTAATTTTG
>JAKVCB010000246.1 GCA_022448345.1 Pirellulales bacterium | reverse complement strand
TGGCCGATCGGTACCCGCAAATTCTCAATGACTGGCCAGTCGAGGCCTGGCCTGCCCACCAGAGCGATGACCCCTCGTACGACACGACCCATGTCTCAGCCGGCGACTTGTTGGGCTATGCCGACATGCGACTTTCCTACGATTTTGATGTGGCGGTGCTACAGGAAGTCTCGTCAACAGAAAAATACTGGGTGTCGCTGTTCGACCTTATGCCCGACTCACTTTTTACCCCCTATGAAAACCGTGGAGCCACCCGCGCAGCAATGAGCCTTAGCAAGGACCAGCGCCTGGCAAACCCGGTGACCTGGTGGGACGGGCGCAATGACGACGACTGGGTGACCCTCAGTCAGGTGCCGGAGGGTTCATCTCTAGAATTGCTGGCAGTCGGCCTGTTGATCCTCCAGGTGTTGATGGGCCGCGTCGCCTTTCGGCTCTGACTCGACCGGGTGCCTGTTAGAACCAGAACGGGACCAAGAGGTGCCTGACGAACTCGGCCCTTGAAAGATTTCTCTTTGCACTTTGCAGCCCGATTTTTACCTCAACTGCTTGACCAAATTCTTGCTTGCCTGAGAGGGCCTCTTAAAAAAAACGGGGATCTCTGTCCATATTTCCTTTTCTTGCGGAGTTCTTCTCTGGCGCAAAATACCATCTTAAAACCGTTCTCTCAGTAAAGGGTTTTAACTTTCACCACGGCATCCTGGAGCCACTGACCAACCGGTAATTTCAGGCGGGCAGGTAGAATAAGCCACCGAAAAAATCGCAGTTCCGGGGGACCTGGCACCAGGATTTGCCCCCTGACACAAAACCACCTTACTTGCCCGAAGTCCCAGGGCCGGAGTCTCCAGGAAAACGAACAAATGGGGCAAAAAACCCAAAACGTTCACCCGGCAATGCCTCCCAGAAAATAAGAAAAGATGGAGACCAAGACTCCTTGATAGGGCTGGATGCCATCAGGTATCATGACGCGTAGTACTATTAAAAAAGTTTGTCTGTTTGCGGGAGGGTAACGATGCCAGAAGGCAGAATTAAAAAGTTGATTTCTGACCGAGGTTTTGGATTTATTGAGGGTGATCAAGGTGAGCTGTTCTTCCACCATTCGGAAGTCAACGATATCACCTTCGAGGAACTCAGCGAGGGCCAGACAGTGGCCTACGAAGTCGGCCAGGGTCGTAAAGGACCGTGTGCAACGTCTGTGCGCGTAACCGGCTGATTCGATTCCATTGTAGAAGATAAACAAAATGGGCGGGCTCCGGTTGAACCCAAAACCCGGCCCGCTCGTTTTGTAGACTCTGCTTAGGTCGCAAAAAACAAGTTCAAGACCAGCGTCGACTTCGGTCGCGGTGTATCGATTGGGCTTGGATATTTTTCGGCGTTTGGCTTTTGTTCCTTATGGATCCCGCTGCTCCCGGTCTTTTTAAGCAGTTGTCTCTCGGATCCCTCGGTTACCCAAACGATGCTGTTTGGTCGTAATTCAAGAGGACATTGGTTATATTTGTTGAACCTGTCCGCTTGTTAAGTGGCTTTTGCCCCATCTTGGTAGTGGCCCCCGTACAGTTGCTCCAAAGCAAGAAGGCCGTTTCCAATAACAAAATCACAATTTCACAGGTGGCTCCATAATCGCTGTGAATCCTCCAAGGACCTGCACATGAAATACGGCGCACTCCCCTGTTCAATGACAAGCCAAAGGTCAATAACAAGCCAAAGGCAAAAACGCGTGGCCTCGGTACATCCAATGTGGCTGGCCGTCGCCCTATTGCCCTCCATATGGGTTTTTGCTCTTGTCGGTCCCACCTGTGCCCAATCAAGTGAGCAGACGTCTCCGATCACTCCCAAAGAGAGTGTTATCCAGTTATTCAACGGCAAAAACCTCGACGGCCTCTACACCTATTTGAAAGATGCCAAGCACGAAGACCCTCGTCAAGTTTTTACCGTCCGCGATGGGCTGCTGGTAATTTCAGGAGATGGCTACGGCGGCATAACGACCCGGCAGGCCTACCAGGACTATCACCTGGTTTGCGAGTTCAAATGGGGCCAACGAACCTGGGGAGGACGCAAGGAGCGTACCCGCGACAGCGGAATTCTGGTCCACTGCAACGGCCCCGATGGCAGCTATGGAAACATTTGGCCAACGTCGATCGAATCCCAGATCATTGAAGGAGGGATGGGCGATTTCATCGTCGTCGGTGGCCTCGATGAGCAGGGCAAATCGATCCCGATCGCTTTGACAGCCGAGGTCACCACCGACCGCGATGGAGAAACCATCTGGAAAAAAGGGGGGGAGAAACAAACTTTCCACGGTGGTCGGGTCAACTGGTATGGACGGGATCCCGACTGGGAAGATGTGCTTGGGTTTCACGGCGCAAACGATATTCCGGACCTCGCAGACGGCTGGACCCGCATGGAAGTGATTTGTGACGGAGGTAACATCCAGGTTCTCGTCAATGGAGTGTTGGTGAACGAGGCAACGGACGTAACTCCAAGTTCGGGTACGATTACCATTCAGACTGAAGAAGCTGAAATCTTTGTCCGTCTCTGGGAAATTTGGCCTCTCGATCAAGGCCCCACCGACAAGGTAAAGTAAAGGCCTGGCTGGAAAGACTAGCCACGGGCCAAAGCTCAAGACAAGCATGCCCAAGAGAGTGACGCGGGCGGAGTATCTAGCCCTACGCCAACCTCTACCACCATGCGGACTCCCCAGGAGCGTGAAACTTTTTCAACTGTTTTAGAGAAACTTGCCATGAAAGCCCTACGTTACGACCAGCCGTGGAAGATGACCATGGTCGATCTCCCAAAACCGACGCCCAGCCCGGGAGAAGTCCTCCTCAAGTCCGAGGCAGTTGGTATATGTGGTAGCGACGTCCATGGTTTTACGGGCGAAAGTGGTCGCCGCAAACCGGGCATGGTTATGGGACACGAAATTGCCGGACGCGTGGAGGAACTTGGCGATGGAGTCGACTCGCTTGAAGAAGGTGACATCGTCGCCGTCTACAACCTTGTTTCCTGTGGCAAGTGTGGCTACTGCCTCCAAGGACGGGAACAGATCTGCCCGGAAAAACGGATGATCGGCGTCAACTGCGGCGAGTGGGGCGCCATGGCGGAGTATTTTACTTTTCCCGCCTCCGGTCTCTTCAAACTCGCTGAAGGAGTCTCCCCGGCGGTCGGCCTGCTCGCCGAACCGATCGCGGTTGGCATGCACGCGATCGGTCACATGAATCCTGATCCCGACGATGTTCTTGCCGTCGTCGGTGCCGGCATGATCGGAATTGGGGTCGTAACGGCCCTCAAACACCTTGGTGTCAAACGCGTGTTTGCCATCGATCCGCTGGAAGAAAAACTCGAGACGGTTCGCAAAGTCGGTGCAGAAACGATTCAAGTTGGCAAGCAGGACGTCGCACAAGTCATCCACGATGCCACCGGCGGCCAGGGAGTCCGTGGCGCGTTCGAAGCTGTCGGCACCGGTAAAACCGTACGCGCAGCCTACGATCTTTGCGGGGCGGGAGGCACCCTGGTCATTATCGGCAACCTCGGACAGGAATTCACGCTCCCGCTACAAGAGGTCACCAGCAACGAAACCATCATCCGGGGCTCGTACGCTTTTACACGAAGCGACTTCGCCAACGCCGTCGAACTGATCAACAGCAAGCAAATTGCGCTCGACCACCTGATCACCAACTCGTGCAGTCTCGAAGAGACCCCCGAAGCGATGACGAAACTGGCCAAGGGAGAACTGCAGGAAATCAAGATGGTCATCTACCCGTAGACCACGGACAAAACGCCAGGTGGATGATACCCCAACCCACTTCCTGGCCTCTTCACCACGTCCAGTACGCTACTGGCCTGTTGGCGACAACACCGCAAACTTGTTGGCGACAACACCGAAAAATCAAGTCCCAGAACAAAGGCAACTCAGTTGTCCAGATTAGATTCCTGCCCAGGCAGCAATTCCATGATTGCAACCACGCTGTCACCTTCCAGCACGCGATTTAGTGCGCGCAAACAAAT
>JAKVCB010000245.1 GCA_022448345.1 Pirellulales bacterium | reverse complement strand
AGTGGCGGGGACAACCGCAAGAGTGACGAGCCTTTGGCAAAGGTCTTGATAATCCAACTCCAGCCAGACTGCCAAGATGATCCATGCAAAACCCAAACCGATTCGCCATGATGGATCGACTGCTGGATCGACGCAGGCTTCGACTGAAGCAAATCCTCCCAGACCGAAAATGGCAAGCTTGATCACCCGCCATTGGGTCATCTCTTCACTCGAGCGGTTCAGGTTCAACCGCTTCCAACGCTCACGAACGAGCGTGACTCCCAGCACGGATACCATCCAGACCGAGAGCATCAGCAAGATCGAATTGTCGGAAAATTCAAAGGTCACCATTGATCCGGCAACCATTCCAGCCGTGATCAGACTGAGCTGAACTCCCAGTCCGCTTGCCCATTTCCGTTTCCAGAAAAGGCACATCGAAAGCGTGGCGATCCCCCAGCCAATCCACTGCATTCCATGGACAGATAAAAAGTCGGTTTGCTGGGTCCAATGGGTGAAGACCAACAGCAAATTGAGTACGCCGATTAAACCCGAGACGAGAGTCAAGCCGATTTCGTAGGCACTGAGACGCGGGTTTTCAATCGGCTCCAGAGACCGCCCTCCCCGATTCAGTAACCACACACTGCCATAAAGAGCCGCAAGATGTCCCCAGCCCCAGAAGGCGTGAACGAGGAGCTGGATACTCAATACGCTCCCTGTCAACCAATTGCCAGACAGCAGCAGCGCGGCTAGGGAAGATGCACCTGCATGGCCGCAGAACAAGGCGAGTTTTAGAGCAGAAGGTCCAGCCTTTTGATAGAAGGTGAGCGATGCACCAAGAGAAACAAGCAACCAGGGGCCAACGAGTGAAAGAAGCGCCACGAACATCGTCTGCTTCGGTGTCCCCGCATTGAGTTTTGCCCACTCGGTGCTGGTCTCGTACGTCTGCATGACCACCTCGATACCCCCTAAGGCGGCGGCCAGCAAAGCCCCAATAAACCAAGGCGAAAATTGGCTGACCTGACGCAGATGCGTCCCCACCAGATGACGCAATCGATTGCGAATTTTCTCGGTCTCGGGCACCATTGAAGCCACGACCATAAGTCCAGCAGCCCACAGACTGAAACGGAGTCCAACATCGATCCCCAGTATGTCCCACTGGGACAACCAGGCTGACCATGCAATTGTCGTCCCGGCATACCAAATTGTCACCAGATTGCGTTCTTCTTGCCCCAGAACAAAATGCTTGAAGAGAGCGAAAGTGGTCAAAACCCCGAGTAGCAGGAACCAACCCAAGGGTGACGCTCCAAACCAGTCATGAGCCGTGGAATACTTCACAAGTGCTTGGTTATCCAGCCATCCAAGTTGCATTTGCATCAGGCTTTGAATAACAACCAACAGCAATAAAAAGCTGTAAACGAAGTTGTCCAAGCCGAAGGTCTTTCGACTCCACCGGGACCATGGAGTAGAGTTGAACTTCCACCGAACTAGGCCCAAAAGCATCAGCCAAATGCCCAGGGCAGCTTCACAGACCACAATCGATTGAGCCTCTCCTGACACCACTCGCTGCTCGGGCGTGGTCCAAACGGCGATCGCGGTCAGCACGATCGCCGCATACGATGCGAGGCGAGCCAGACCAAACAGAGTGACCATCCGCGAAGAGAGTCCATTGGCAAACCAGATCGCTACCACCAGCCAACTCACCATCGCATGGTTGACTTGAATACCTGTAGAGCCACACCGAAGCAAAGGCAGCAAAGCCATTGCAGCAATTGTGGCATTTATCACGAAGATCAAGCGGGTCAGATGCAACGGACGGAGTACCAGGACTCCAGTCTTCCAGTTCCCAGTGGCTTTCCTTAGAGCTCCCAAACCGAACATGGCTGTGACTCCGGAAATCGCGAGTCCAACCAAGCCGACTCCCCAGAAAGGCTCTGAGTGCTCGACCTGAAAATCGGGAAGTACTCGAACAAGCAGGGCAGCACCGGCGAGCATCGCCAGGCCGAACCAAAGAAGAATTCCATCCAATCTTTTTGTGCGGAAACTGAAGCTACCCACACCGATTGCCAAGGCGGAAAGTGCGGTCATTCCGAAGAGGTGCTCAAAGGTTGACCCCGGCCAGAATGCAAGCTTGCAGACGACCGCTCCAGCCAGTGCCAACAGTCCGCCGCCCAGATACAGAATTTCATCCCTCCCGGGCGAAACAGAGGAGTCGGTCTTCCACGAGCGGCGAGGCAACTTTGAGCTGAGGTATGACCGCGTATTTCCAAAAAGAAGGGCCAACCCGGAAAGACCATAGATCACGGATGCAGGCCAGCTCACCCAAGTATTTTCCAAAGTCAGGGCCGAGGATTCGGGTAAAAATCCAAGGAGCTCTGCTCCATGAGTCACCAGACAATTCACAATGGCAACGCCAACCCCAAGCCCAATCGCAAGGTCGCTTCGCTCCCCTTGAAACCATGCGACCATGAGGATCCCAACGGTCAGTATCGCACCAGCAATGGCAAACCGAGCAAAATCGGGCCAGCCAAGGATGAGCGAGGTCAGCAGAAGGATTCCGAAGATGATTCGTGCGTTCGATGCGATGAGTACATAAAAGGCTTGGCCCTCCTTACGTCTCTGGTTCAGTACCCGACCGAGGTAAAGGAGAGCAACCGCAAGTAACGCCAGACCCGGCCCAAGCCATTTCACTGCGACCCAATCATGCGGGGACCGCCAAAGGTAAAACACGAGCGTCCCCAAAATGGAAAAAAGCCCCACTCCGGTAACTCGTAAGAGAGAAGCCATCGCCCTAACGCGGACGTCATCCGACTCCGCGTGAACTCCAGACCGCCCCAGGCTCGCTAATATCAGGCTCCAAAAGTAGGCGGCGATCGGCGGGAGCACCATGAAGAGCGTGTGCCATTCGACCCATATTTCGGCGTTCCACCGGTTGATCCAAAGCAGAGGCAAACTGGTTCCAACCAGCGCAATGGGCCACGACCAAGGAGAGCGTGGCACAAGACAGCGACCTGCGGCGTAGGCCAAACCGGTAATACACCCACTTCCGAGCAGGATGGCGGTCCAATAAATCGGGTCGGTAAGGGACCTTATTTCTCCCCCTTGATTCTCCAGCAGGCAGCCCAGTAATAAATTGAGAGGCAACAGCAGGGATGCAATCAATAAAACGCCACGGCTGGTGGTTTGAAGCTTCCAGCGTCGCAACGTGTAATGCCCTGCTCCATGCATCGCCGCTGTCAGCAACAAAAACATGACGGAGGAAAAGTAGGGAATGGCTTGCTCAAACTGAGAACGCAAACTGAGAATCAAACCCAAAGCGCTTCCAACAATCAGGATACCGCTCAGCAATTCACCCCAGTGGATATTTTTTTCGGACATGAAGGCGCGCAAAGCGACACGCAAGGGCTTACGGGGTTTCCTGACAACCTGGAGTTCAGGTGGATCGTTCGGTCGATCAAGAGGATGCGTCGAACCCATGGTTGGGGGAGACGCGGAAGTCGCATCTTGCTGCCGCTGCGAATGTATTCCACCTTGTGAATCTTCCGCTGATCCCACCCGGCCTTGGGCATGGGCCGTTGATTTGTGCGGCGAGTTGGCCGGATTCGATTCTAAATCGCCCCAGATGGCAGAACTTTCAGGAGCGGGAATGGCGACCTCATTCTCAGGAAGCGAGATCTGTTTCGCGGTCGGTAAATCACCCTCCTCATCCGCTGTTTTCTGGTCGGAGACTTCAGGAATTTCCAAAGGGACTTGATCGAAACAACTGGCGTAGTTGTCGGAAAGGAATTGCTGAAGTTGTTGCAACGCAACGTGCGAAATTTGCCTCTTTTTGAATTCCACGCGGCCCCAAGTCCAAACTCCACGTGCGAGTTTTTCGGCACGTCTTTTTTCGCGCCTCGCTTCGTTAGCGTAAGCGATGCACATGAGTAACAGGACAATGGGAACACCTAAGACCAATGCCAACACGCAATACAACTCTTCCATCAGTCCATCTCTCTAGACTTGCAGCCTGTGCTCAGGGTGTTTGATTCGAGAAGCAGAATGCTCCGATCG
>JAKVCB010000244.1 GCA_022448345.1 Pirellulales bacterium | reverse complement strand
CACACCAAAGGCCCAAGTCCGCGTCATCGGTCTCGCCCGGGCCATTGACCCGGCAGCCCATGATGGCAATCGTAATGGCGTGCTCTGCCGCATAGCGGGTCATTTCCTTCACTTTTTCGGCCAGGTCGATAAACGACTCGTTTTCGACTCGGGAGCAACTGGGGCAACTGATGATATTGAGCGTATCGAGTCCAAAGTCCACCACCGAGCGAACACGGCCCGCCTCAATATCTTCCAGGATACTCTTGCCGGCAGCAATTTCCTCGGGTTTGCGGTCGTTGGAAACGGTGAGTGAAACTCGAATCGTGTCGCCAATCCCCTGACTTACCAGTTGTTCAAAAGCGATGCGTGTCTTGATAACACCATCGGGAGGCATGCCCGCTTCGGTCACCCCCAGGTGCAGGGGAACGTCGGGTCGAGCATCCGCAAAGCGGCGATTCACTTCGATGACTTTTTGGGGATCGGAATCTTTTAAAGAGACGCAATACCGGGTAAAGCCCAGGTCATCCAGCAATTGACAATGGTCGGTTGCACTCTCGAGCATGGGCGAGATCGAGTCCTGTGGGTCGAACCTGGTGAGCTTGTCGGGGTCGACACTGCCACAATTCACGCCGACTCGCATGGCACAGTCGTGATCGCGCGCGAGTTTGGCCAGGTAAGCAACTTTTTCCTGCCACGGTTTTTGTTTTTCATGGTGGTAAAGATGCCCCGGGTTGTAACGAAGCTTGTCGACATGAGGGGCAACCGTCTTGGCGAGCCGGTAGTTTTCCTGCAAATCAATTGCCAGGTTTGCCGTGGTTTGTTGCCGGATTTCGACGACCGCCTCGGCATCGGCCTGGCTGTCTACGGCGATGCGAACCACGTCAGCTCCGGCCTGGTCAAGTGCGTTGATTTGAGCCACGGTGGCATCGATATCAGTGGTGCGCACCGCCGTCATGCTTTGCACAGCAATGGAGTGCCCGTCACCAATCGTGACTGTGCCAATTTGAACAGGGCGCGTTGGATTGCGTTGGATTTGCATGGCTCGTGAACCAGGGGAGACGAAGTTCATACGTGACAGTTTTAGCAGGACTTGTGGATTAAACCACCACTTTGTTTTGCTGGCGACTGCCGAAAAATTTTTGGAGGGTGGCTACTTTTGGGAATTGGACCCTACCAGTGTACGTGATTGGGCCTCAGCAACCCTCCCAGAGGAGCGAGCCGATGCGAACCATGGTAGCACCCTCGGCAATCGCGGTTTCAAAATCGCCGCTCATACCCATGGAGAGTTCTTTCAAGTCGATGTTGGGGGAAACCTGGTCAGAAAACTGGTCGCGAAGCATGCGCAAAGCGGAAAAGTTACGTTGTGCTACCGCCGGCCCACCTTCGCGTGCTGCCATCGTCATGAGTCCACGCACATGCAGGCGGGAACATTCGGCTGCCTTCTCGAGCAGGCGCGGAAGTTCATCTTCGGTAAGTCCATGCTTGCTCGTATCACCGGAGACATTCACTTCCAGCAGTACATCGACCCGTTGGTCAATCTCGAGGGCCTCTCTTTCAAGCGATGCCAGCAGTCGGTGGTTGTCAACACTGTGAATGAGGGTCACCAAAGGGAGTGTTTGGCGGACCTTGTTGCGTTGCAGGTGACCGATAAGATGCCAGTTTGTATCAGGGATTTGCTCGGCCTTGGTCCATAGCTGCTGGGGGCGGCTTTCCCCTAAATCGACACAGCCAGCCATCTTTAAGGCAGCAGCCTGAGGAGGCTTCACGTATTTGGTCACCCCGATCAGGGTAACGTCAGCAGGGCTACGACCAGCCGTTTCGGCGGCGTTGTGAATCCGCTCCCGGACGCGATCCAGGTTTTGATGGAGAATAGGGTTGCCTTCACTCATCGGTTTCAATCTCAATGAATTCGTCGACCTCACCGGTATCAAGAAATCTGCCAGCCATAAATTGAGAAGAGAGGTGTTGTCCCAGGGCTGTGCGACTCGCTGGCCCTGACAACGATCGGTAAATGAACCATTGGTCTTTGCCGCTTTGGGCCCGGAAAGCAACTGCAATATCCTTGTTTTGGACTTTCAGAGATTCGGCCACGGTGAGTTGTCTCCAGGTTCGTGCTTTGGCAATGCGGCGAGGTTTTAAATCCACAAGCAACGGACAGCAAAAATTCCGGGCTTTGACACGGTGCGTCAGTGTAAGTTTTCCGTCCACGGCAACAAGTTCACCCATGTGCGAGTCAATGCGCCACTCTGGTAGCGCCAGGGGAAAGATTGCTGCAAGGCACTTCGTGCCCTGCAAAACACCATCACGCGTCTCGACTTCGGGGTGAAATTCAATTTCTGGCGCGAGCGGCAACTGCATGCGATAGTCGAACTCGTGCTCCGATTGGTCGCCGAGCACATAGTCGGCAAGATAAAGGACCTTATCTGTTTTCCCCAGCAATAGGTGGCGTTCCAGACGCAGGCCATGGGAAAGTTTTACCGCCAATTCGAGGAAATCGCATTCTTCATCTGCTTGCCAGCATTGGACTTCCCATTCGTCTTCGATGACGACCGGTTGATCATCGCAACGAAGTTCGAACTCCCAGGTACCAGACCAAAGTAAATGGCGTCCACAATCGAGTTCAATGCGGGGTGGGGTCTCGCCGTAGGTTATCGTCAGGCGCGGGAGTTCCTTGTTCCAGCTTGATGCCAGCACTGCCAGCCCTGACCACGCTGAATTCAGTGACGGTTCGGGCAAATCGTCGTCATCAAAATCGGCGTCAGCCGGAACCGCAACGGGTGGCAAAAGTGCATCGGCGGCAGCGGAGTCTGAATCATCCCCGCCCGTTTCCAAGGCGATCTTGAACAACTCGGGAGACCACTCGCCGTCATGGACATTGCTTAGGATTGCCGTCCCGTTGACGCGCGAAAGTCGTATGGTCTGGCGAACCAGCCAGCCGAACTGGATGTCTGCGGCATCCGAAAATCCCCCCTTTTTGAATTGCTGTCCAAGCAGTTTAGACCGCGCCCAACAGGCCAAAAGGCCACGCATGCTGGAAAGACAACTCGCTTTTGGCAGGCCTTCGCCGTCAAGCAACTCCACCAGGGATTCGGAAAGCAATTCCCAGCCCGATTTGCGCAGTTTGCGCAGGGGTTTCATTTCGGGAAGGCCATAAGCCAACACCAGTGGCAACTCACCACCGGCGAGTTGGACAGCCAGGGTTGTCGTGGGGTCGTCGTCAGCCGGGTAGAGCGATGCTTTCTCGGCTGTAATCCACAGATGGTGACAGAGTTTCCACCATTGAGAACCGTTGAGATAGGCTGCCAGGCCAGGCAAAGCGTATGCAAGGCCGACACACTCCAGAGAATGAGGTAAATTCGGTTTTCCAACGACCGGGGCGATATCCACTTCCTTCAAGTATTCAACCACCTCATCAGCGGTCTCTTGGCTGGTCGAAAAAGGAGTGGGGCAAAGCCATTCTGCCACACACGCGACTCTCTTTGGAGGCAGTCCCCACAGCAGGAAGGGGGACTGCGTTCGCAAGACATTGGGTATTGTCGCCGGTTTCCTGGTTGCCAGGTGGCGTTGCCATAAATCCCAGGAGGCAGCAGTATTTTTCTCCTGGTGTGCTGCTACGACCTTGGCTGGGGTTGAACGGTGCCAAAATTTTTCCCGGTGGGCAAGCTGCGAAAGGGCGTTTGCCTCGCTCAAACAAGACTCCAGTGGTTCCTTAGCCACGGTTTCGGCATCCAGTGATTTTTGCGAATTCGTGGTTGCCCGTGTCGTGGTCATGGCGTCCTTGCAGGGTGGGAAGGCTATCTGATGGCAGGTTCTGGCGGACAGACAAACTGGTGGCCCAATAGACCGAGCAGGGGGGTCGCGGTATCCTACACCAGAATGGTTACTTTTTCTCCCCCTTTGTTTTTTGGATGGGTTATCCGAATGTGGCGGTTCCAATCGATGACGGCGCCCGGCCTGTTCACCAAATGGACCACTTGTCAGGCTGCTTTGGCTGGTGGGTTGGTATGGATCGTGGTCGCAGCGGGGATTTCCCAGGAGCGTCCAGGAATACCTTCCGCAGGCGATCAGTC
>JAKVCB010000243.1 GCA_022448345.1 Pirellulales bacterium | reverse complement strand
CACCGGCTGGTAACAGGATGACTTTCGCCGCACCAAAACGGCCTTTCACCTGGTGAGGAATCGACCCATCCACCAATGGCACCTCCATCATGGAACGGGTGGCCTGCTTGTTCGCCTTTTCAACACTGGGGGGAACTTCGTTGGCTTTGCCATAGCCACAACCAACTTTCCCTTTACCGTCGCCCACGACGACCATCGCTGCAAAACTAAAACGGCGACCACCTTTTACAACAGCAGCACATCGTTTGATTTTGACTGTTCGTTCAATCAAGCCGGAGCCTTGTGTGTCAGTTGCCACGATTTTTTCCTCAACCTAATTCTCTGGGGACCACATCCCCGAACCATCTCTTGCTAAAACTGCAAACCGCCTTCACGCGCCGCGTTAGCCAATTCGGCAACCCGTCCGTGAAACTTGTAGTTTCCACGATCAAAACAGGCGCGCTCAATGCCCGCCGACTTAGCCTTCTCGGCAATCGCCTGCCCCACCAATTTGGCCGCATCACAATTGCCACCGTACTTGACCTGACCGGCCAAATCCTTGTCACGGGTACTGGCAGACGCCAGGGTCAAGCCATTCTCGTCATCAATCAACTGGCAGTACAAATGCTTGTTGCTGCGAAAAACGCTCAAACGAGGTCTTGCAGCATTGCCCTGTACCCGTTTACGAACGCGGTTCTTACGCCGCCATCGTTGCAAGTTGAGTGCTTTTGTATATTTCACTTTATCGTCTCACTCAAATGAGTTTTCTGTTCCTGTACCAGCGAGTCCCGGTGGAGCCGCCGACCGCCATAAACGGTCTCGATTACGTGGCCGCCTTACCTGGTTTGATCTTGACGTACTCACCCACGTATCGAATCCCTTTACCCTTGTAAGGCTCGGGTTTCCTCAACGATCTGACTTCCGCCGCGAATTGGCCGACCAACTGCTTATCACATCCCTTGACATCGATATGAGTCTGGTCGGGACAAGTCACGTCCAACCCGGCCGGGATCGTCTGTTTCAATTCATTGGCGAAACCGACCCGCAACGAAAGCTGGTTCCCCTGGATCGACGCCACGTAACCAACACCCTGCAGTTCGAGTTTCTTCTCGTAACCCTCTTTCACCCCGATGACCATGTTGTTGATCAGCGAGCGAGTCAGCCCGTGAAACGCCCGTGAACTGCTGTCGTCTTTATGCCGGGAGACCTTAACTTCACTACCGTCCACCTCGACCTTCACCTCGGGACGACAATCGTAGCTCAGTTTGCCCTTGGGACCTTCGACCGAGACGGTCTGTCCATCGACGTTGATTTTCACGCCATCAAGGACGGTTATCGGCTTGTTTCCAATACGAGACATTTCTGATTCAACCTGTTTTTCAATCTATCCAAAAACGTTTAAGGGCGACTCGACCTACCAAATTTCACAAAGCACTTCACCGCCAATTTTCTGCTGGCGGGCTTCCCGGTCACTCATCATGCCGCGACTGGTACTGAGAATGGAAATCCCCAAACCATTCAGCACAGGCCGCAAGTCCTTGGCGCGGGAATAGACCCGACACCCCGGCTTACTGACACGGCGAATCTTGCGGATCACTTTTTCACCACTGGGACCGTATTTGAGTTCGATTTTCAGACAACCTACCGGGCTGCCATCTTCGCACTCGAAATCCCAGATGTAGCCCTCTCGCTTGAGGACTTCCGCCACACCTTGCTTGACCTTGGAAACCGGCATTTCCACTTGTGGCCGTTCCACACTCACCGCGTTACGAATACGCGTCAGCATGTCGGCAATCGGGTCAGTCATCATAGTCGTGCATTTCCCTTTACATTAATCACGCAGTTTGGATTGCGTCGGGAGTGACCAATCCACTTACGAGGTCTTGTATTCTCTACCAACTGGACTTACGTACACCGGGAATCAACCCCTGATCGGCCAAATTGCGGAAGCAAATACGGCAGATACCGAACTTGCGATAGACCGCTCGTGGTCGACCACACATTTTACAGCGACGTTCGCGTCGTACCGAGAATTTCGGTTCCCGGAGAGCCTTGGCGATTTTTGATTTCTTTGCCACGTATCAACTCTTTTAACCAGTAATGAAAAATCTATTCTGTTGAAATCGAGCGACTTAAACCGCACTCGCTTTCTTGTCTTCTCGGAAAGGCATCCCGAACAGGGTCAGCAACTCCCGCCCCTCTTCGTTGTTGTCCGCAGTCGTCACAAACACGATGTTCAATCCTTGCGACCGGGTGAATTTGTCAGGGTTCAGTTCGGGAAATACCAAGTATTCCGTCAAACCCAGACTGTAATTCCCCCGCCCGTCGAATGCTTTGCGACTGACGCCGCGAAAGTCACGCACACGGGGCAGTACCAGCGATAACAGCCGGTCCAGGAATTCGTACATCCGACTCCCCCGCAACGTCACCTTACAGCCAATCGGCACACCTTCGCGCAAACGAAAGTTGGCGATCGACTTCCGGGCCTTGGTAATCACGGGCTTTTGGCCCGCAATCAGGGTCAGCGCCGCATTGGCATCTTCCAGGTCCTTCTTATCCTGAACCGCTGAACCAACACCCATATTGAGTACAATCTTTTCAAGCCGTGGGATGGAATGCACGTTGGCATGGCTGAACTTCTCGCCCATGGCCCCCTGTATTTCATCCAGGTACTTCTGCTGTAGTCGCGGCTTCATCTGCCTATCATCTCCTCCCCACCAACGGGGAATATCGTTTTTTGGTAAGTACAAAAAACCTGCTTAAATCACTTCGTTCGCCAAGCTGACGATTTTCATAAAATTCCGATCCCTCAACTCCCGCGCGACAGCGCCAAAAATCCGCGTACCGCGTGGATTCTTGTCATTATCGATGATCACGGCTGCATTGGTGTCAAACTTGATGTAGCTTCCGTCCGCTCGCCGTGTCGGCTGCTTAACGCGAACAATCACTGCCTTGACGATTGTCTTCTTTTTCAGGTCACTCCCCGGTATCACGCTCTTGACGCTGGCCGTGATGATGTCACCCAGCCCGGCAAAGCGTCGACGTGATCCACCCAACACCTTGATGCACATGATTTCCTTGGCACCCGTATTGTCAGCGACCTGCAATCTTGTTTCTTGTTGAATCATGGTTCTTTATCTGGATTCAATTGAGTGTGTGTACGTGTGTTACTCGGCTGCCGGTTCCGCATCCGTCTCAGTCAACTCGCTGGCAACCGGATCCAGCCCTTCCTCATCCGTCTGTTTCCGGGCGGCTCGCATGGCAGCCACATCCACTTCGCGGCTCTTTTCGACCACCTCTACCAACATCCAGCGTTTCTTTTTGGAAAGGGGAGCCGACTCAATGATCTTGACGGTGTCCCCCTGGGCCGATTCATTGTTTTCATCATGTACGTAACAGATCGTACGCTGCCGGACATACTTACCGTACTTCGGGTGGCGCACCTTGCGGGGAATTTCTACCACGCGGGTCTTCGCCATCTTGTCACTGGTCACTCGACCTACTGCTACTCGTTTTGGCATTGTCTGTTCTCGTTATCCCAATTGTGGTCCTGACTCAAGCAAGCCTTTGAACCGATCCTTACGAAGGGGTCGATTCGGTTGCCGCCTCACTTGCTTGTTGACGTTTTCGTTCATTCTGGACAGTCTTGATTCGAGCAATCAGTTTGCGGTTACGTTGAAGTTCACTCGGAACATCCAGGCGCTCGGTTTGGGCCTGCACCCGCAAACGAAACAGGACGGTGCAAGCCTCTTTCAAGGTTGCCGCCAACTGTTCGTCACTCATTTCCCTCAATTCACTCGATGTGGCCATCGTCGTTTCCCGTATCTGCAGGCCAGCCCTTGGCAGGCTGGCTACATGACATTGCGTTTGATCATCCGAACTCGAAATGGCATTTTGTGGGCCAAGCGGGCAAAACAGATTTTTGCCTGTTGCTCGGTCACCCCTGCCAATTCATACAAAATGGTCCCCGGGCGGATGGTGGCCACCCAAAATTCCGGCTCCCCTTTACCTTTACCCATCCTGGTTTCCAGCGGTGTCGACGTAATCGACCGGTGCGGAAACACGCGGATGTACAATTTCC
>JAKVCB010000242.1 GCA_022448345.1 Pirellulales bacterium | reverse complement strand
ACCGACAGTTTTCTGCCATGGATCGTGGAATACTGTGAGCGGTGAATAACAGTCGCGCGGCGGAACGTCGTTCGGCAGGCACCCTGGCAAGCCCTTCCCGCAGTCGGTCAATCATGGGTTCAATGAACCCTGGATGGTTAAAAAACACGCGGAGATTGTCGACCTCCGGAGCGGTCGGGCCAACCGCTGACTGAGCCCGAGCAATATCCTCCCGGTACTGCCGACAGCCCGAATAGCTGCTCAATGCACTCGTGACAAACGCTAAGGCCCGCCCCACGCCATCGGCAGCCATCTGACGCAAAGTTTCGGTGAGCATCGGATGCCAGTTGCGGTTGCCCCAATAGATTGGCAAATCGAGACCGTGATCGACAAACTCTTGCTGAAGGGCTGTTAACAAGCCACGGTTCTGCGCATTGATCGGGCTGATCCCATCAAACGCGTAGTAATGCTCGGCAACCTCGAGCATGCGTTCACGAGGCACAGGCTTGCCTCGCAAAACATTTTCGAGAAAAGGCAGTACATCATCCCGGCACTCAGGGCCACCAAAGGAAACAAGAATCAGCGCGTCGTAGGTGTTGGCCATGAGCTTTGTGGTCAACCACGTTCGTGACCCCCAGAACTTGGTGGCAGCGAAAACCATGCACAAGGCGACACCGCCTTATGGCACTCGATGTGGAACACGGTTGCACCAAATATAAATGACCCCGACGGGACTCGAACCCGTGTTGCCGGCGTGAAAGGCCGGAGTCCTAGACCGCTAGACGACGGGGCCGGTTAGGTGAAATACTCAGAAACAATCCAAGGACAAGTTTCTGAAATCGACCGCCTGCGCGCGTCTCGCAACCGGTCTCCTCGATGATTCTATACGGGGAGTGCCCTGAATCGTCAAGCCTGCCTGATCCCTCAAACCCAAAATTATCGGAGGGAGGCCGCCCAAGGAACACTCGCACCGATTAGCCCAGCAGTACCCCCAACAGAGGCCTACCGGTTGTCAGAAACTGCGCCAAAGAAGAGGACGAAGTCACGGAAAACTGTTGCCGCCAGCAGAAATGCCAGCACAAATTTTGCGTACAGCCAACATCTGTCCGTCCAGACCGTCAACCGGTTCCAAAGACCCTAAAACGCAAGAAACAATGGGACTGGAGGGCCGAAGTCTCCTTGCCGCGCGACGAAAAGATTTTGCACCCCTATTCCGCGGCGCTGGTGGTATCGGGTTCAACCTCAGTCTGTGCATCCAACTCTTGATTTCGGCGGATGGCGTCATACACCTCGTTACGATGGACCGGTATTTCCTTGGGTGCTTCGACTCCCAAGCGAACCTTGTCTCCACGAATTTCCACAACAACGATCGTGATATTATCGTTGATGATAATACTTTCGTTTTTTTTTCGTGAAAGTACCAACATAATGACTTCCTTTTGGTGGCATGCCGCGTCCAGAGGGCATACCGAGAAGGATCGGTCTGCCGTGCTTGCGGTGATTCCTTTACTCCATCGAGCCGACTGGCGGTAACTACAACTGCTACCAGTTCAACTGCGTCCTACTCTTTGCCCCAAGCGTAGTTAGGGGGGGACGTCCCTTATCTCCACTGTACGTGGCCCTGGGTTGGAGTCAAGAAAACGCACAACATTCATTGGGCTGTCGAGGTTGGTATTTCGAAGAGAATCGTTGGAAACTTGTCAAAATAGGCCTATTTTGTTGATCTAGGCAACTTATCGCAAGCTTATGCCACGCGGCACAAATTTTCCATAACTATATATTTAAAAAGGGATTACATCAAAAAACAAATGGCTAATCCCCCTAAAAATGGATCCTCACCACTTGGTTTGTCCACCGCCGCAAAATCTCCCCCTTTTGTCAATTTTATATTTTTTTAACTTACACACCACTGCGGGGGGCAGTAGGGGGGTATTCCCGAAGACTACCACCATGCTTTCTGATGCGACCAGTGCGGCAGCGTTATGAGCAAGAACAGCGTCAAAAACGACCTCCTTCAAGAGTTGACGGCAAATCTGTCGCGCAAACGCCAGTTTCGTTCGAGCCGATCGCCCACCTCTGGGCTGAGCCACCTTGGCAAGGCGAACTCCCCAGTTGGCGTAGAAACTACAATTTCGAGTGTGGGAAGTCCTTCATCGTGTCGCCATTTCCAGCATTGCCCGACAGGCCCACGTGAACTGGCGGGACAAACCAACCCAGGGTTGGAACCTTGGGACAGCAGGGCCCATGTTGACGAATTCGGCGGTATCCCTTGCGGTACAAGACATTAGTGGTTGCGACACAGGACAGCTGCCATATAATTCGGCACAAAGGTGTTGTCGTTCTCCTGCAGCAGGAGTTTGGGCGACAACCCATGGAGCAGCTGTTCCAAACGGCAACTTCTTTACCCAAGGGTGTTTTGTTGTCCGGCGTGGTGGTCCATCGCGATTTTTGGCGATATCGTGGTACCAACACAAAGCAGTTACTGCTATCCATGGAAATCGCGTGCCGAAGTTTTTGACCGGTTTACCCCTTCGGTGTCGCAAAAAGCCTGGTAACGAAACAAACGTCCGCCAAACGACACGGAAACAGCATGATTCAACAGATTAAACGGTCCTGGCCATGGTTTGGTAACATCGTCGAAGCGGTGTACACGGTGGCACATGGAATGTGGGTGACTTTCCGAAATTGGATGATCACCTATCGTCCCGAGCGAAAAGCTTTTACCGAGCATTTCGAATATCCAGAGTTGCCCGTCCCCGTATCGGCCCGCTACCGTGGATTTCACCGCTTTGATTTGACCACGTGCATTGCCTGCGACCAGTGCGCCAAAGCGTGCCCTGTCGATTGTATTTACATTGGCAAAGCGCGGGTTGAAGGTGCCAAGGGCTTCAAGGTCACCGGCTTCACCATTGACTACACGAAATGCATGTTTTGTGCTCTTTGTGTCGAACCATGCCCGGTCGACTGTATTTTTATGGGTGCTACCCATGACCTGAGTTGCTACAGTCGCGATGGCTGCATTGTCGATTTTTCGCGGTTGCCGCTCGATCTGGCTTGGGGACGGAGCACATTGAACCCAACAGCTGTTGCCGACTCCAAGGTAATTACTGATCCTGTCCACGGTGGGCCCAATCAATAAGATCACCGGCCGCACGTAGGCGATCGCATTCCACATTTCTGAACTCCCGAAAACTACCATGGCTACACCGACTGCAATCGTTGCCTACTTGACCTTATTTGTAGCGGTTGGTTTTTTGTTCTTGTTTGTCAACCTGCTCGTGGGTTGGTTATTGAGACCGAAGCTACCCAATAATGAAAAACTTGAAGTTTATGAATGCGGCGAACCGGCGATTGGCTCAAGTTTTGTTCAATTCGACTTGCGATTCTACGTGGTCGCGTTGTTGTTTATTATCTTCGACGTAGAGGTTGCGTTCTTTTTTCCATGGGCAACTGTCTACGGTAAAGCAACCCAACTGGCAGCCGTCGAAGCTCCCCTGTTGCCATCCGACACAGACGCTATGGCCAGCAGCACCAGTCTCTCCCATGTCGCCCTGGCCAGGCACCGAGAACTTGGCATTCACCAACCAGTAATGCCAACACTGACCGACGCCGAGGCGGCTCGAAGAGGGGTCAAGAATGACCAGGCAGGTCGCAACCGGGAAGCTGTTGTTCAACTTGCTCGAAAACTGGCAGCCATGTCCTTTGCAGACATTCTCGTCTTCTTTGCCGTACTGATGGTCGGTTTTTTCTACGTTTGGAAGCGAGGCGATCTCGATTGGGTACGAGCGGTAACTCGGCAGCATCATGAGCGAGGCCATCCTCCCGAACATTCCGAGCGAACCGAACCGAGTTCATCGATCCTCTCGGCTTAGGCATTGGCACGATCAGAATAACCAGGCTGGCAAACTCCTTAAATTAGAAACCGATAATCATGAGCGGACCAACGTTTGTTGACCAATTGAAAAGCAAGTTCGGCGACATAATTGTCGGAACGAATTTCGAAAATATTGACCCGTGGATCGAGGTCACCCCTGAAGGTTTGGTCGAAGTTTGCGAATACCTGCGCAACGAGCCAGGACTTTGCTTTGACTACCTGAACTGTATTTCTGGCGTTGATTACTTTCACGCCGACG
>JAKVCB010000241.1 GCA_022448345.1 Pirellulales bacterium | reverse complement strand
GCATTGGGCATTGGCCGAAGCGGTGATTTTAAGCCAAGAGGCATACGATGGCGATTGTGCTGAAGGCTGTGATCTGACGATTGGTGAAATCCAGGCCGCAGCCGAGAGTGCAACTTCATGCACTGTAAACGTGGCCCAAAAACCCAATGGCGGCTGGCAATATGAGCGACTAGGCAAATATTCGACTGGCGATATGTCTCACATGCCCTGGGCACTCGCGGCGCTTTTGGCGTCGAAAAAGGCAGGCCTGCAAACGGCTCTCTCAGAACAACAGTTGGGGCGACTTAAAAATCGTTTTGACGCGTGTGGAGAATATCCACTTGGCGATGAGTCTTCGGGACTTACCGTTGATTCACAATACCGCTATCACGATGGTGCATGGAGTGATACTGCAATATCACCACGGGCAACCGCTTGTGCCTTGGTCAGTCGCGTCCTTCTGCAAAAACTATCTGGCTCATCCAGTCACGGTGCGATTCCTGCCTCGCATGCGGTGGTCCAAAAATTCTTTGAAGACAACCAGCCTGATTTAGAGGGGGATCTCTACTACAACAAGCCGGGCGCGTGGCTGGCCTATATGGCGGGCAACGGAGATTGGGGTGGATCTCTGGAAAATTACCTCGCAAGCACCCAAGACCTATCGGGGGGACCGGACGATGGCAGTTGGATGTTTGAGGACCAATATTCAAAGGGGGGTGCCCCACGACCCAACAATGCGGATGGTGGACGTCTCTACTGCACCACTTTTGCGATCCTCTGTCTACAACCAGCGTATGCAGGGCTCAAAATTCTCGAGTAAATCGATTGATTGATTTGATCGGTTTTTCACCTTATACTGGTGTCCAAACGGCCCCACAGCGGGGGCTTCCATAGCAATCGAGAGCAGGCGATGGCACCTAAGCCTACCTTAAGATCCGATCGGCTCTCTGGCTTCACGCTTGTCGAACTTTTAATCGTGATCGGGGTGATCGTGGTCTTGATCGCCCTGCTGCTCCCTTCGGTCGCCTCGGTGCGATCTCGCGCCCGCAGTGCACAATGTCAGAGTAATCTGGTCCAACTAGGCCTAGCACGTCAGGCCGCCAATCAAAATCGAAATACGCCGGTCACCGCCGTCGACGCAAACGGTAACTCCTGGACCACACAAATCGAGCCCTTCCTCGACGGCGAAAGTGCCGAACTGTTGGTCTGTCCATCGGATCTCAAGGCCGCCGAACGTGGCCTGAGCGAACCGAGCTTTGCGGCGAGCAACCAGATGCACCGCATGGGTAGCAGCGATGGAAATAAGATTGTGATGCTCGATTTTGAGGAGGATACCAGCGATGGGACATTTGAGGTAGCTCCCGTCGATCAGGATGGCGATGGCAATATTAGTGCCAATGAGCGGCAATGGAGCAATTTTCCCGGCAACTGGAACAACGCAATCGACGATGCGGGGGCCCGGCACGGGGGCAGTCTTAATGCCCTGCGGCACGATGGATCGGTGGGAGCCGAACTGGTGGACGAGCTGAGCGAAAATCATCCCGGGAAGGAAGATTCCGACGACTGGTCTCCCTGGAGAATGAGCGACAGTGAAAAATGGGAATGCGACGACTGCGAATCGGGTAGTGATCCAGATACCGATGGAGACGGGGTGGCCAATGATGAGGATAACTGCCCGGATACGCCGAATCCGGACCAGGCCAATGCTGACGGCGATGAGCAGGGCGATGCCTGCGACTCGGACGATCCTGATAAGGACGGAATCCCCTCAGGAGAGGACAACTGCCCGAACAAGTACAATCCTGACCAGGCGGATGCCGATGAAGATGATGTTGGTGACGTGTGCGAGGAGACCGAAGACCCTGACACTCCCCCCTATGATCCAGAACCGGAACCGACCGGTTGTTCGTACGGCACGGTGGTAGAAGTTGCCGATCCCGAGTTAGTGGGAAATTGGGAACACATCACCGATCATAGAGCAAAGGGTTCCCGCGGAGCTGAAATGTATTGGACACAAAAAACAGGGGAAAACCACAAGGCGACCTTTGCGGCCCAAATCACAGAGCCTGGTGAATACGAGGTCTCTCTTTCGTGGCCAGGAAATTTCGATCGTTCTGACAATGTTTCTCTGACAATTCAACATGCGGACGGGGAGGATCAGATAACGATTGACCAAAGTGACAAGGAAAACGACGGCAAGAGCTTTAAATATAAATTAGGGACTTATAACTTTGATGACTCCGGATCCGTGGTGTTAGTTAATAACGGCAACAAGCCTAGCTGGCAAGGCAATTACGCGATTGCCGATGCGGTGCAGTTTGAGTGCACCACCGAAGGGGAAAGTAGCAGTGGCCCAGACCCCTGTTATCCGCCGGAAGATCCGACCGGCGCGGTCGACCTTGCTCTCGAGTGGATATCGAGCCAACAGCGCGACGATGGAAGCTTTGACTTTCCAGATTCTGGTGGCACCAGAAGCGCCCTTGGCGGGGCAACAGGACTCGCCCTTTTGGCCTACCTCGGTAATGGAAATACACCCTGGAGTGGCACCTACAAGCAAAATGTCTGTGACGCTGTCAAGTTTTTGATCGCCAGTCAGGATCAGGCCGGCAGCACTCCTACCGAGGGCTCTGGTTCTTGCCTCCCATGGGTTATTCCCCCCGGGAGTTTAACCATGGGGGGTGACTTGTACGGCCATCTGATTGCGCACTGGGCCATGGCAGAGGCGCTGATTCTGAGCCAAGAGGCGCATGCGGGTGACTGTGCCGAGGGCTGCCCCGATCTTACGATGGCCCAGATTGAAGAATCTGCACAAAAGGCGACTGCCTATACCACGGCCGCCATCGCCTGCGATGGCGGCTGGGCCTACCAGCCTTACTGGGGGCATACGGGTGGGTCCAACTCTCACGTTGGAGATACGTCGCACCATCACTTTGCCATGGCTGCACTCGTCGCATCGCAAAAGGGGGGCATCGAGGATCCCCAATTGGATTACTGCCTCAAAACAAACAAAATGCATTTAGACCGAGTGGGTGATGATGCAATTACGGATACCGGCGTCGGCTACACGGTGCCCACCACCTACGGCTACAAAACTGCCAACAGGCATCAAAACATGGGGGAACCCCGTTTACGTCGCCTTACGGCCTGTGGCCTGATCTCGCGGAGTTATGTCTACTTGATCAAAAAAGATTATGAGCGTTACGGTGGAATCCCTGCCACAAGTGACGTTGTGAATCTGTTTTTTGAAAACAATGTACCCGACACCAGTGCCGCTTGTGACATGTACTACAACAAACCGGCGACCCTGCTCGCCTACCAGGTGGGTGGCGAGGTTTGGAGCAACTGGATTGGCACCCTCCAACCGCATCTATTAGCCACGCAGAGCGCCGACGGAAGCTGGTCTTTTGGGGGAGATACACCTGGCGGTGTTGGATCGAATAGTCAAGGTGGCCCCCTCTACTGTACGGTGATGGCCGTGCTTTGTCTTGAACCAGGGTATGCGGGCCTTAAGCTGTTTGACTAAATGGCACACACAAACCATCTTGTGGGCTATCGGCAGGAATCGTAAAACTTTATTTGGGGCGGCCGCCTGTTCTTTCCCTTAAAATGTTGCGATGCATTTATCAAATATTTCTCTCTTTCTTCTTGTCGCCGTGAGTGCCATGGGGTGCTCTGGGGAATCCGATTCGCTCAGCGCAAGAGCGGGGCGTCCTTCTCCAGAGCAAGTCAATAAAATCCTCACGGAACGTTATGAAGCGAGTGAAAATTTCGGCGAACAAATCAAAACGATTGGGGGAAGGATTAAAATTGCACTCGATTTGTCTTATACAGGCCTGACGGATGATGACCTTCAAAAGCTGGATTTACCCGAACACCTCACGCAACTCGATCTTGCGGGAACGGCCGTTACCGAAGAGGGGTTGGTTGCCCTCAAAAGTTGTAAAAATCTTCAACTCATAAACCTTGACCACACTCAAGTCACGGATGACTGCTTAGAAACAATCAAGGAACTTCCCGCGGTGTATCGCGTCAACCTGAATGGCACACGGGTAAGCCCAGACGCACAGCGCGAAATGATTCGTTTTCTCCGTAGCAGACAACCAAAAACCACGCACAACGCTCCGTCGTGGATTCGCTGATACACCCTTCAGGGCGCCATCTGC
>JAKVCB010000240.1 GCA_022448345.1 Pirellulales bacterium | reverse complement strand
CTAGTGTTACGCGAGTTGGAAGGATGTACCTACGACCAAATTTCTCAGATTCTCGAGATTCCGGTTGGGACGGTTCGCAGCCGTTTGTACCGGGCTCGCATTCAACTCCGCGACCATCTGGCTCCTTGGCTGGCTGTGGAGATGGGCGAAACCGACCCACAGCAAACCATTCCCAAAAAGACAGTCCAATAGCAACACACCATAAATGGATCGCCGGCGCTGCTGGCGGTAACAGCGATGGCTGATCCGAAATCACCCGATGAATTACCCGACGAACTGCTGAGTGCTTACCTCGATGATGCACTCTCGAGCGAAGAGCGGATCCAAATCGAGCAGCATCTGCTTGCTCACCCGGAGGCACAGCAGCAACTTGACCAATTGCAGGCCGTCTCATCGTTGGTGCGCCGACTTCCTCAGCAGCCTGCCCGGGCCGATTTTCGAGATTCGGTTTTGGATAGAATCGAGAGGCAGCAGAGTGGCACCGAACAGATCGTACAGCCAAAGCTGACCATTGGGCGCTCACCCCGCGGCTGGATTTGGGCAGGCCTGGCGGTGGCTGCGTCGATTGCGTTGATGATCTACCAGGAGCGATCGAATTTCAATCCGCCCAATTCAGACTTGGCGCACCGTTCCATGCAGGGGCTCAAAAATCCAAACCGCGATTTAGAGTGGTCAAACTCTCAAGCGAGGGACTCTTCCGAAAAGGAAGCCTTTGATGAAATCAAGGTCGCCTCGAGTTTGGAAAATCGGGCACCAGCCAGGGATATAGAACCACTGGCTGGGGTATCAAAGCAGGAGTTCTTCATGACACCTTCGGAGGTTGACGGATCGGCTAACACTCCGACTTTAGTCGTGCAAGTCGTTATGCCTGCTATGGCACGTCGGAACCGTGCTTTCGAAACTCTGCTTGCGAGCGAGGGGTTGATCGATCGGGCAGACCTGGAGGCTTCCAGGGAATTGAAAACCGAGCAGCATTTCTTGATCGACCAGGGGCCTCGCAATGAAATCGGAGCCCGAGCTGACAATTTTTTTGACGAAACAGAGCATGCTGAAAGTCGAAAGCGCCGCTTGGGTCGTGTTGCGGATGAGAACATCGATTTCCCCAGGGGTTTTGCTGGGACACCGGCAGAACTGCCCGCTGAGGGTCAATCGTTCAGCGATGGTGGCGAATCGGTAGAGGTGATCATGGTTGAGGCACCCGAGGCCAATGTTTTGTCTTGCCTGGAAAAAATCCAAAGTGACGAACGCAACTTCTTGGCGATTTCAGTGGATATGCTGCCAGGGCAACTCCATTCTCCCCGTGCCACTGGCCGAACGGGCGAAACGGGGAGCAGCCAGGTGGAGGAAGGTTCGTCCTGGATTGGGCGGCGCCAGTTCAATCGCGGTCAAATCCCCCCTCGCCAACAAGCCCTTCAGCCAGCAAAAAACAGGGTGCGTCCACTAGCACGGAGTAAAGCTGGCAAACCTCAACTCCAAGGGGTGGAAAACTTGCCTGCTAGCGAACCGAACGTTGCCAAAGCCCAGCGGAAGGCCATTGCCCGATCGCCGTCGGTCGGTGACAATTTGATTCAAGTTGTCTTTGTACTTGGCCAGACTGCCCCACCAGAACCGGTTTCAAATCAACCCGATTCGCAGGAGTAAAGTCCACAACGAAGCGGTGCAGCCACAGTGAATTGTTAGAAAGCTGTGAATTGTTAGAAAGCTGCAGGTAGTAGGCTTGATTTGGAATGCAGGCGGGGGAAATCCAGCGGAAGAACAGGAGTAATTTATGGCTGACGTGAAAATTCGGATTCGGCCCAATGGCCCGTTTCTTGTAGAGGGAGCAGTGGAGTTAACCGATTCGGCGGGTAATGCTTATCCCTTGAGTCCCGACAAGCCGGCTATTGCCCTGTGCCGTTGTGGGGCCTCAAAGGACCGACCTTTCTGTGACGGTTCGCATCGTGCCAGCGGATTTGAGTCGGATGAGCGGGCTCCAGCCGGTTAAGGTGTGATAGGCCACGACCGTTTTGATAGAGCCAAGGGCGCATCAGGCCGTTGTTGAGTCGGCACAAAAAAGTGCCGGAGAGGTCGGCCGGCCATTTTTTGTTCACCACCGGTCAAACGCATTCGACAACTTTTCCCCAGGGTTCTTCCTGGTGGCCGTCGGCAGGATTGCGCCCTAGGCGGGGCTGTTTTCCCGTAGTAATCGTTGATTTGGCTTGTTGATCGCAGCAAGATTCCAACGGGTCAACAGGGATCATTTGACGGTTCTGCACCCAGTCGTGCTACATTCGGTGGCTCGACCGTTGTTGATTGGAGAGCTGGTTTGGTGCCGGACCACGTCATTTCAGTTTTGGCTTGGTGCAAAGCCTCTCATTCTTAAGAAAATATCATGGAGGTACTGCACGGATGCCCCAAACAGAAAAATCTTCTGCAGATCAAGGTAGCGGACCTTTGGGGGCGACAACCCTTGAATCGCTTGCGAATGCATCGGGCCAGTACATCAACCAGTGGAACCGACTGGTGAGCACGACCAATTGGGAAAAAGGCCAGATTATTTGCGAGTGGCGGGAAGCGATTGAAAAAGAGGGTTTGCCCGCGACCGAGTGCGCGGATGAAAAATGGGCCAGCCTGGTGGGTGGTGTCACAGGTCAGCACGTAGGTAGGCTGCGCCGGGTTCATCAAGAGTTTGGCAAAGTGTGGGAAGAGTACCCCGGCTTGTTTTGGAGCCATTTTCAGATAGCGACCGAGTGGGATGACTCGGAAATGTGGCTTGAAGGGGCGGTTCAGCACGGCTGGTCGGTTTCGCAAATGCGTGCGAGGCGTTGGGAGGCCCACGGTGCGCCCGAGGAACTCAAGCCTCGTGAAGAAGAAATCATGCTCACCGAAATGGACGAAGGTGCGGAAGTTGCTGATGATTGGGTAACTCCCGCTACCGCAACCACGGCCAGCGTTCGGGACCCGGATGACGCAAGTGCAATCGAAAATGACGATTCACAGTCCAAGAGCGAAGATGCAAGTTCTCCAGCCAAACGGACTAAAGCCCAAGACCCAACGGGAGAGACTCACGAACCTGCCAAGCTGGCGCGGAAACGTCCGTTTGCGAATCTTCCTGATTTGCCAGACGATGTCGCCGAGGCTTTTGAGCAATTCAAATTGGCGATTTTGGCCCATAAGATGACGGACTGGAGCGACATTTCGCGGGACGACCTGCTGGCGAGCCTTGATGCGCTGAAAGAGCTGGCTTTGATTTCCGGAGACCGTTGATTCCCCAAAGACCGTTCGTGAGTCTGGCACCGCTGGCAGCACCAATGGCCGTTTGCCAGTGCCTGGGTGCCTACCCGGCTGCAGCAAACATTTCGGCATAGTCGAGCACCCACAGTTCAACCAGTTTGTGGAAGCTCTCTTCGTCAACTTCGTTGAGTCGCTGGAAGTTTTTGCGACTGAATGACTCGCGGTTGTGAATGGTCCCTTTGGCAATAAGTTCCAGAACGTGGTATTTGTTAAAAGGGCTGACGACGAGCGTAAGTCGGCTGAAATAATTCTCGCGATGTCCTTTGGAGATCTTGATATCATCCCGGTTGACGGCAGCTCCCCAACCGGTGTCATCGACGATTGTTTCAAAGCGAAAGCCAGGGATATTATCACCGAGTTGTTTGAGGCACACTTCGATGTGTTCTGTTAGAACGAGTCGATGGTTGGAGTGGAGCCGCTTCCACTCTTCTTCACTGAGTGCTTTGGCTTGTTCCTGGCGGAGCTTTTCATCCCGCGCCCGCTGGCCCCGCTCTGCCGCTTTCTGAAGTCGTGATCGAAAATCCATAGACCCATGAATAACCGATTCTGCGCAAAGGGGAAAGCCCTAGGTGTCGACTACTCATCAAGCGATGCTGGTTGAAATGGTCTTGAAGTCGCGGTGGAGCTGGATTCGCCTGATGGATAAGAACTTTGCGATTTCTTGCCAGCGCTTGCGGGTAGTGTCTCTTTCGGGCGGTGCCGCCTGCTTAACAAAAAAAGAACCGTCAAGCTGTGAATCAGAAATGATCGCACGCATGAATTCTGGCGAAGAGGCCTATTTTTTAGAAGGGTCGGGCGGATCCTGGTCGGATTTCTTTTGGTGATATTGCAGCAGGTCGCCAAAGGATCGCATTGATTCCTTGCCTTCTTCCATCTCTTTGGTGATGGGC
>JAKVCB010000024.1 GCA_022448345.1 Pirellulales bacterium | reverse complement strand
GACGAGAATGTCTACGGAAAGCGTTGCTTCTACGCCCGAAGTGACAAAAACGACGTCGCCCGCGTCGAGGAACGTACCGTCATCTGCACTGAGGACCCCGTCGACGCAGGTCCGCTGAACTTCTGGGTCGACCCCGAGAAGATGCACGGCAAGCTCGACAAACTCTTTGACGGATCTATGAAGGGACGCACCATGTATGTGGTGCCGTTTGTCACCAATCCGGCCGACAGCCAGTTTGCCACCGCCGGCGTCCAGTTGACCGACAGTGCCAATGTTGTCTGCAACCTCTATCGGATGAGCAATCTCCAGGATGGCTGGCGCATCCTCGAAAAGCAGACACGCTTTCCCCGCATCACCCACAGCTATGGGACCCTAAACAAGGAAGATCGGTGGATCACCCACTTCCCAAAGGAACTTTACTGCCGCACCATCAACAGCGACTACGGCGGAAACGCACTCGGTCCCAAGAAAATATTCGGACTGCGCCTCGTCGGCATCCAGGCGCTTGAGAATGCCCAGAAGAAATCCCAGCCTGACGAGGACGTCGGAATCGAGGTCGTTGAACACATGGCACTGTTCGGCATCGACTATGGGGATCGCCGCGTTCATTTTGGTGCCGCTTTCCCCAGTATGTGCGGAAAGACCAATATCGCCACCGGCGTCGCGGAGGGTCCCATGGCCCAACACAAGGTCTTTACGCTCGGCGACGACATTATTGGCGGCGCCACTAAAAAGGGCGACGGCAGGCTCTATGTGAACAACATCGAGGCTGGCATGTTTGGGGTCACCAAAGGTATGAGCGACTTTGCCAATAAGATGCTCATGGAAGCCTTGCGCAATCCCAAGGCCGAAGTCGAGGACTGCGAAGGGGGGCCCATCTTCACCAACCAAGTTCTCGTCGATAACAACGGGAGCAAGGGTGTGTGGTGGAGTGAGAGCGGTGAAGACTTTCCCCAAGGCGACGGCATCACGACCTACAACTGGCTCGGCGAGGAAATCGATGATTCCGCCGAGGAGAAGGACCAAAAGAACGCCCGCGTTACCATGCCCATCCGCAATGTACCGCACTTGGACTCTGACTACAGCAACAACGACGGCGTGCCACTCGACGTGGCTCTTATTGGTGGACGCTCAAGCAAGCTGCATCCGCTCATCAGCCGTGCCCGCTCCTGGAACGAGGCCGTTTACCATGCCTTGTGCCAGTTCAGCGAGCCCACCGCAGCCGCCGTTGGGCAAAAACCCCGCTACGACCCCATGGCGAACCGCCCCTTCATCGCTTTCAATGTCAGTGACTACGCGCAGAAGTGGCTGGACATCCCCGAGAAGACACCAAATCCGCCTGCGGTCTTCAGCGTTAACTGGTTCCGCCGCGACGACGACGGAAATTTCATTTGGGATGGCTTCGGCGCAAACTACCGCGTCCTCGACGCCGCCGTCCGTCAGTTGGAAGGGAAGGACGCGTGGGTGGAAACCCCCATCGGTCTGGTTCCCAAGCCGGAACAGATCGACATCAGCGGGCTCAAATACACTACCACAACCGAGCAGCTCGCCGAGATTCTCACCCCCAATCAAGAGGCTCTCCAGAATGAAGTTGCCAACCGCGAAGGCTGGCTGAACGAACTCGAAAATGGACTGGAGACGGGTAGCGAGGGTCGAGGCGCTCCCAAGAAGCTTCCCCAGGCCATCTGGGACGAACATGAAGCCTTTAAAAAGCGTGTAAAGCAATACTGCGGATAAGGCAGAGCGGCGCCGAAGGCTTGATCCCTCCTCAGGCAGGATCAAGTTAGCTGGACCTTGGCTGCTGCAGCGCAACCAGGACCGGTTCTACGCGCCGTGGATTGCTTCGATGACACCGTCGACAATTTGGCCTCGCTGTTTGTCAATAATTTTGAAAAGCATATCGGCCACATCGAGGACGCAGCACGAGCTGCCGCTCTGAAAATCTGCGCAACACCGCAATTGTCATTCGGCGCTAATCCAACGAGTGTGTACAAAACCAGCGCCGCCGGGCAACCAGCGCTAAACCTACCGGCACAGCCAGAGACAGACAAACGGCTCCCGGAAGCCACGCCCGCTCTGCCGCATACTCTCCTAACATGCAGTAGGTTCCTGCAATTGCCAAATTGCTGACCGCAACGGTCAGCAAAAAACGATGCCACGGTATCCGTAGCAGGCCCGCCAGCAAGAGACTTGCCTCGGCAAACACCGGTAACGGCCGGGTGATGATCAACAGCCAAACATCGTGAACTTTGGCCGAAGATTCTAACCGCGCAAGGTCTTTCTCGTTACTGAATCGCAAGGCAACAGCTCGCCCCCAACGCCAGGCCAATCCGTAGGCCAGCACTGCCCCACTGGTCATCCCCAGCCAGCAAAATAACGTGCCCCCAACCGTCCCCAACTCGGCCCCGGCCAGGGTGCTGACTGGTCCGGAAGGGATTGGCAAAAAAACGTCGGCTGCCAACACGGCCACGATGACCATAGCAATGATCCCGCGACCAGGTGGCGACTCTTGCCAGACCACCAGTGAATGGGTGAATAGTTCGCCCCAAACAAGCAACGGGATGATAGGTACCATCAACACGATGGATAACAGCAGCAGCGGCCGCAGAAAGTCTTGCATGCCTTACTTTTTCTTCTGATTTGTCCGGTGTGTAAAGCGACACGGGTCACGGGCCAAAAATTCACCCATCCCAACACAAAATCCGAGCCTAGTCCTCGTTGGCAAGTTCATCGCCGATGGTAGAGTGCGTTTTCCGAGACTTTTCGACCGGACACTTACCATAATAGCCAACCCCACCTAGCTTGGACTGTGAATCGTTGGGCAGTCCCGGGGCATTGCACAAGCTCGAGGCAGAACTCGTGAACGCACAGCCATGCCTGATAGCTGGACTGGAAGCGCTAGCCTTCACTCCGCGCCACAGGCTCAATCAACGCGACTTTTCAGAACTTTCCACCTCCACACGCGGACACAACGGGAGCGGCGGGGACTTTCTGGTCTACAATCCGCATACAGGCTGATTGTCTACTGCGCGGACAGATCGGCCAGAAGTGTGGCCACGATAGAGGAGATTCCCTCTGCAAAACGGTCCAAAGGCGAAATCCTCCTGCCGCAACAACCTCGACGCCAATAGACCCATCTGAACACCGAAAAAACGCTTGCAACAGCAGGCGGTAAGGTCGGGCTATTGATCGCCAGATGCTTCCGCTCCGGCTGCACCTTCCTCTTCTTCTTCCTTTTTCTTTTTCTTCTTCTTCAATTGCAGCTTGCGAACTCGCACCTTGGGTAAACCAAGCGGCGAGTCTCCCTCTTGCCAACGATCGGCTTCTCGGAGGTTTTCCAGTCGCTCTACACGTGTAAGCACACTGCGGTTTTGGCCGGCTCCGCGCCTGATTTTCAGGGTTTTATCAATGGTCATTTTAGGCTCCCAGTCGTCGACTTCCCCTTGTCGGTGGAAGTGACTCTTATTGTCAGGCGTTCAAGCCGCTGTTGATTTGCCGTAGGCGGGTCTCAGAGGGGGAATCGGACTGGCTTAAGTCAGACCCTCCAGTGTAGAGACACCACGCTGCTTTCTCAAGCGGTCTTCTTCTTCGCGAGACGGCAATTCATTGTCGGTGCTCCGGATAAAAACGGGGCAGCCACCTTCCGACTGAAAAACCGGGAAATTTGCCGAAATTCCAGGGGGGTCGTAAAACGTCCTCCAGCACGGGCGGGTGGAACCAAAGGGGGCCTTACTTTCATAGATCGTTGCAAAACTGCAATGCTGTTTATCCAATCTGCAATTCTGGCAGGTTTGGGACTCCGAGCTTCACCCTCCCTGGATGCTACCTCAACCGAGCAGATCACCACGGAGTTCCCTCCGGCCTGTGTTTATGGCCGCCCCCTCCCACAGATTCCGTCAGGTAAATATCACCACCCAAGAAAGGGGGTAGTGACGCTGGAATTGGCCGTGATCAGGTCGCGGGTGATCCGACAACTTCGCACGGCGCCAACACCGCCAGCGGATCGGACGTGTTACGCCTGCCAGCAACCACAACGGAGGCCAGATCGGTTTTAGTCTGACCGATGGGTTACCTCTACCTTGCCACCGGTGACAGTGGCCATGGCAATGACAGTCGTCTGACAACCACAAAAAGGCTACTGGTCTACACGAAAGTCGCTGTGCCCAAGGTCGATATGGGGAAGCACCTGGTCCCGAATTCTTTGCTTCAATTCTTTCAGGTCAGGAAAACCTCCGTCGGCCTGACGCGACCACACAGGGTGATTCCCCACATGAATCTCGAAGATGCCATCCTGACCTGGAATCAAAGCAACTTCGCCAACCGCCTCGCCAAACGTCCATAGCAACTCCTGGGCCATCCAGGCAGCCCGCGGCAGCCACCGGCATCGATTGCAATAAATGATTTCAATGCGAGGTTTGGCAGATATCAAGAGAAGCTACCCGTTGAACACCCATTTATGGGACTCTGGACCACCGACTCACAACTGTTCACAATCAACGCTAACCATTGTATCGATTCGTTCTCGATCTACGAGATGCTTTCGTCGACATGTTCCCAAATTTGCGCGAGACACGTCACAGGTTGTAACCATGGCAGGTGACGATTTCACTATTATTTCTGGTGGGCAAACAGGTGCTGACCGGGCTGCGCTGGACTTTGCGATTGCCCACCACATCCGACACGCGGGTTGGTGTCCAAAAGGAAGACTAGCCGAAGATGGTCCGATTCCTTCCATCTATCAGCTGCGCGAGACCCCATCCGGCCGTTATGCAGAGCGAACCGAGTGGAACATCCGCGACTCGGATGCCACGGTTGTGTTTTCTATTGCTACAGAAGTCCATGGGGGCACAGCACTTACCATACAACTGGCAAAACGACTTGGTAAACCTTGGTTGCATCTTGCCCGGGAGCATGCCAACGACAGTGCTGCTAAACCATCCACCCGCTTGTGCAAGTTCTTACAGCAGTACAAAGTCACCCGGCTGAACATCGCCGGACCTCGACAGTCGCGCACCCCGGAAATTGTCGCCTTTGTCAAACAGGTACTCGCCTCAACGTTCGAGTCGGAGGGCTTGACAACGGATTGAATGGTAGCACGATAGCACACAGGTCTTTCGCTGAACTGATTTTCCCGTCACCCCCATTTGAATGCCTGCCATGAACATCTCCCCTGAAACTACCCGCCTTGGTTGGATTGGCACTGGTGTCATGGGCCACAGCATGTGTGGTCATTTGATCGACGCGGGATACCCAATGACGATCTACTCCCGCACCCAATCGAAGGCCGCCGATTTGCTGGAAAAGGGGGCCTCTTGGGCCGATACCCCCAGGGCTGTCGCCGAAGCGTCCGACGTTGTTTGCTCGATTGTTGGTTTTCCGGCTGACGTCGAGGAAGTGTTATTGGGATCCACCGGCGCCCTGGCTGGTTGCCAGGCAGGCAATATCCTGGTTGATTTCACGACTAGCAAGCCTTCGCTGGCTGTAGAGATTGCCGAAGCGGCAGCTGCAAAACAGGTGGAATCAGTCGATGCACCCGTCTCAGGTGGCGATGTGGGTGCCCGGGAAGCACGGCTTTCGATCATGATCGGTGGCAACAAAGAAGTTGTCGATTCGCTGGAACCAATCTTTCAAACCGTCGGAGCCAAGTCGGTTCGGCAAGGAGGGCCCGGTGCCGGACAACATACGAAGATGGTCAATCAAACGTTGATCGCCTCAAATATGGTTGCTGTTTGCGAAGGTTTGCTCTATGGCTACCGGGCAGGACTTGATCTGGAAACCGTGATGGAATCGGTTAGTTCGGGAGCGGCTGGAAGCTGGTCGCTCAGCAATCTCGGGTCACGGATGATTGCCGGGAATTATGACCCAGGGTTCTTCGTCGAACACTTCATCAAAGATATGGGGATTGCCCTGGAGGAGGCGCGACGCATGGGAATCTCTCTACCGGGACTGGCCCTTGCCGAACAACTCTACATCGGGCTGGCATCCCAGGGTCACCGCCGTAGCGGCACTCAATCTCTCATCCTCACGCTGGCGAAGCTATCGGATGTCGACTGGGAAAAACAAGCCTAGCCATCCCTTGCCCCGTCCTCGCAGGTTTAAGGTTTAGGCTACGGAAGGGTCATTCGGGCAGATCGTGGCCCATTTTGTCGCGTTTCGTGGCGAGATACGCGGCATTGTATTCGTGGATGGGGGGCACAATCGGAATCTGGTCCACCACCTCCAAGTCGAACCCGCTGTAAATAAACGCATCGGTCTTTTTCGGATTGTTGGTCAACAACCGGATTTTTTTCAGGCCCAGGTCTTTCAGTAGTTGAATGCCAATGCCGTAGTCGCGGGTATCGGCTTTGTAACCAAGTGCCAGATTGGCCTCGACCGTATCGAGGCCTTGATCCTGCAAATCGTAAGCCTTGATCTTGTCGACCAGGCCAATACCACGGCCCTCCTGTGGCAAATAGATCAGTACTCCTGCACCTTCCTGGCTAATCATGTCGAGTGCCAATCGCAATTGGTCGCCACAGTCACAGCGAAGCGATTCCAGCAAGTCTCCCGTAAAACAGGATGAATGCAGTCGCACGAGGGGCTCCGGAACCCGACTGGGATCGCCCAGCACAAAAACAAGGGGCTCTTGCGACTCGTATTTGACGCCATAAGCAATGATCTTCCCTGTCCCATATTTGGTCGGCAACTTGGCTTCCGCCTGTCGATAAACAAGTTCCTCTCGAACCCGTCGGTAAGCAATGAGCTGTTCGATGGTGATGATTTCCAGTTGAAAACGTTGGGCAAGATCCAACAAAGCGTCGCGGCTTGCCCGATCACCTGAATCATTGAGGATCTCGCACAACACACCGGCCGCAGGCAAACCGGCCAAGCGGGCCAAATCGACGGCCGCTTCGGTATGACCAGCCCGACGGAGAACCCCCCCCTGCTTGGCAACCAGAGGAAAAAGGTGTCCGGGACGATGAAAATCCGCGGGCACACTCTGGGGATCACAAATCGCCTTGATGGTGGCAGCTCGTTCGGCTGCGGTAATGCCAGTCCGTGTATCGATGTGATCTACCGGAACTGTGTAATTGGTCCCCAGCGGGGCTGTATTATGCTCGACCATTGGGGAGAGTTCGAGCCGCTCGCTGACTTCCGGTAAGATTGGCATACAAAGTTGCCCCCGACCAAAAGTAATCATGAAGTTGACTGTTTCATCAGTCACCTTTTCAGCTGCAGCGACGAAATCCCCCTCATTTTCGCGGTTTTCGTCATCGAGAACCACCACAATGCGTCCTTCGGCAATGGCTCGCACCGCATCTTCAATCGTTGAAAAAAGAGTGTTCAAAGTTGGTATCCTGGCAGGAGTGGCGGGAAGAATTTCCGGTAGGCCCCGGAGAGCAAGTCCCAGTATTATAAAGGAGAAAGCACGCCACAACCAACCAAAACGTCGGCAGTTCCTGTGAACCATCACGTACTCCAATCCGGCTCTCCTACTGCCCCACTGAGCCGGGAAGAATATGTCGAACAGGCCCATTTCTTCGAGGTCTTGGGCAATCGCCTGCGGAACAACATGCCCACCCAGGAAATCCTGGAATCGGTCCGGGAAGAAGTTCTGTCGACCACCAAGTTACCCCTGGCAATTGACTTTTTGAGGACTGAATTACGCCATGAGGGGGTTTTTGGCCCGGCTATGCGTTTGCTAACCCATTATTTCAGCCCATTCCAGGCATACGTTGTAATGGAGGCTGAAAACGAGCGGGGTCACTTCGATCTTCGCATCGGGTTAGAAATCCTCCGTCGCGAAGCCCAATATCGGGCCGAAGCGGCAACCCGGCAAGGCCTGTTCCTTTATCAATTCGAAGCAATTTGTCGAAATCGATTGGGGTACGATCAGGGACTGTTGGCTATCGCCAGCGACACGGTTTTTGATGACCTTTGGCAACAATGGATCCTTACAATCCGGCGACAGGTTGGAATGGTGGACATCGCCGACCTGATCTACGTGCACAGCGAGGCCTACCAAGACCCAGCTCGATCGCCAACGGGACTGTCCGCAGGATCGGATTTATCAGCCCAACCCCGCAGGGCCAGGCATGGTACGAACCGGGGACCGACCCCACCCTCCCTTTTTGGGCACCCGGAAGGGCGAATAGCCCTGGCCAACCGTCACAAAGATCCGCTTTACCTGTTTGCGTCGTTGCACCGACACCTTGGTTATCCTGAGGTCCCTCGACCCAAGCCGGTCGATGTCCAGCAAGCACTCCTCCCCCAACTTGCCCGGCGATTGGAGTTGTTGGAAAAGCGGGTGACCTTGGTCGAAGACGAGCAACGAGGAGGCTTCGATTTGACTCAATTTTACGGACCGCCCGAAAGCCCGTAATAGGTGGTTGAGAAACCAATTTGAGGTGGAAGCACAAATTTTGAAAAACAATGGTAATTGCGGTTCAAAAGGCTTTTCCAACGTGGTAGATTCGAGGTAGTACCCTACCAATGTGTTCTCACACATCATGGACCCGCTCGGCTGCAAAACCATGCTTAATAGCCGAGTTGCACTGTGGACGTATTGCTAAGTCTTGATTCCGATCCGGTCGGATCCGCCTATCCGGACCAACCGCTGGCCACCACGCCCAATGCGACGGTCGGCGAGGTGTTGCGGTTGCTGCGCGCTCAGAATACCGGGGCGGTGTTGATTTGCGACGAGCACCAGTTACAAGGTATTTTTACGGAACGAGATGCTCTGAAGTTCATGGTAGAGGGGGCTGATCTCTCCGAACCGATTTCCAAGGTGATGTCCCGCAACCCGGTCACGATTTCAGCAACGGAAACTGTGGCTACAGCGATCAGAAAAATGGCTGCTGGAGGATACCGGCACCTTCCGATTATTGATGCTTCAGGCCAACCCACTGGTGTGGCAGCTGTCCACGGAATTGTGCATTACCTTGTCGACCATTTTCCCGAAACCGTTTACAACCTTCCTCCTGAACCTCGCGTAGCACAATCAGAGCGGGAAGGTGCATAAAGTGTGGTATTGAGTAACTACGAACATCTATGATGGATGTAGACAACCTTACAAGCTTTGGCCGATGAACATGTCAACCGCGACCGAAAAATCTAGAGAGCAACTTGCTGAGGCAACCGTTCGATTTTGTGGCGACTCTGGCGACGGAATGCAGCTTGCTGGAACCCAGTTCACAAACACAGCGGCCTTAGTCGGCAACGACGTAGCCACCTTTCCCGACTTTCCCGCCGAGATCCGTGCCCCGCGCGGTACACTCGCTGGCGTCAGTGGGTTTCAAGTCCACTTCTCCAGTCGTGAGATTTACACACCCGGGGATACGGTCGACGCACTGGTCGCCATGAATCCAGCCGCTCTCGCCACAAACCTGAGTGACCTCCGGAAAGGTGGGATTTTGATTGCCAACCAGGCCGCTTTCGACAAGAAAGGGCTTGAGCAGGCGGGTTACGATGAAAACCCACTCGAGAACGGGAGCCTTGACGAATTTCAGTTGCATTTGGTCGACATGACCAAGCTCACCCGTGCGGCAGTGGATGGGCTCGGGTTGAGCCAAAAAGAGGCCGACCGTTGCCGCAATTTCTTCGCAATGGGACTTGTCTTCTGGCTTTATGATCGTCCGCTTGAACCAACCTTGCGATTCATCGAAGAAAAATTTGGCAAACGGCCCGAGGTGGGCCAGGCCAATACTCTGGCTCTCAAGGCAGGATACTACTTCGGCGACACGATTGAGGCCTCCCAATCACAATATTTTGTCGAAAAAGCAGAGCTACCACCTGGTACGTACCGCAATATCATGGGCAATACTGCACTTGCTTATGGTCTGATAGCGGCGGCCCACCTGTCCGAAAAGCGTCTGTTTTTGGGAGCCTATCCGATCACGCCAGCCAGCGACATCTTGCACGAACTGTCGAAACACAAGCAGTTCAACGTGTTGACCTTTCAGGCAGAGGACGAAATCGCCGCTGTTTGTGCTGCCCTTGGTGCGGCCTTCGCTGGCGACATGGCCGTCACCGCCAGTAGTGGCCCGGGGATTGCGTTGAAGGGTGAAGCGCTGGGGCTGGCCGTCATGACAGAATTGCCCATGATCGTCATCAACGTCCAGCGCGGTGGCCCCTCCACAGGCCTTCCCACCAAGACCGAACAAGCCGACTTGCTTCAAGCTATGCATGGCCGCAACGGCGAATGCCCGATACCGGTAATCGCGGCAAAAAGTCCGACCGATTGCTTCGAAGTAGCCCAGGAAGCGTGGCGCATCGCAGTTCGTTTTATGACACCTGTTTTCCTGATGACCGATGGCTACATCGCCAATGGTTCCGAACCGTGGCGATTACCGGAGATGTCTGAGTTGGAAAAAATCCCCGTCCAGCATCCCGAGACCTGTGACAATGGCGAAGCTTTCATGCCGTATCGTCGTGATGAACGTCTGGCCCGCCCCTGGGCCATCCCCGGAACACCCGGTTTGGAGCATCGTATCGGTGGACTGGAAAAGCAGGACGTGACCGGCAACGTCAGTTACGACCCCCTCAACCACCAACATATGACCGAGACACGGGATAAAAAGGTTCAAAATATTGCCGCCGATATCCCTCTGCAGGAACTGGATGGGCCAGACCAGGGTAAACTCTTGGTGGTCAGCTGGGGAGGAACCTACGGAGCCTGCGCAACAGCCGTTCATAATGCTCAGCAGCAAGGCAAATCGGTATCGCACTGCCATCTGCGATATCTCAATCCTTTCCCGCGAAATCTCGAAGCACTCCTAGGCCAATTTGACCAGTTGCTGATTCCCGAGCTGAATCAGGGCCAACTCAGGTCGATATTGAGATCGCAATTCCTGATCGATGGCCATGGATTGAATAAAGTTCAGGGCAAACCGTTCAGCGTGGGTGAAATTACTGCAAAGATTGATCAAATGCTGAGTTAGTGGTTAACCTGGACAAGTAGATAGTCTCGAAATCGAATAACGGAAACATCGTTGGCAGTCCACGTCGCCTTTTGTTCAAAATTGACGAGAAAGTAAAATACTTCCCATGAGTGTCGACATTCCACTCCCGGTTCTAAAACCCGCTGATTTTGCAAGTGATCAGGATGTTCGTTGGTGCCCTGGTTGCGGAGATTATTCAATCCTCGCCCAGATGAAAAAAATTATGCCCAACCTGGGCATCCCTCGAGAGAAAATTGTCTTTATCTCTGGCATTGGTTGCTCCAGTCGATTTCCGTACTACATGAACACCTATGGGATCCATTCGATCCATGGGCGGGCACCAGCTGTTGCAACTGGTTTGAAAACGTGCCGGCCTGACCTCAATGTGTGGGTTATCACTGGCGATGGGGATGGTCTCTCAATCGGCGGCAACCACTTGATGCATGCCATTCGCCGAAATCTGGATATCAATATTATCCTTTTCAACAACCGCATTTATGGGCTCACCAAAGGTCAATACTCACCAACGTCTCCCCTGGGAAAGAAAACCAAAAGTACCCCTATGGGTGCCGTCGACAACCCGCTTCATCCTCTCTCCATTGCCATTGGCTGTGAAGCAACGTTTGTTGCCCGAACCATTGATACCAATATCAAACATCTAGGATACATCCTCAACCGTGCTGCCGAGCATCGCGGCACCGCCTTCGTCGAGGTATACCAAAACTGCAATGTCTTCAACGACGGCGCCTGGGAGTATGCCAAAAATCGGGAGACTAAGGTCGAAACCACCCTAGAACTGGCACATGGCAAGCCGCTGATGTTTGGCAAAAACCATGACAAAGGGATCCGACTCAATGGGCTGGAGCCTGAAGTTGTAGAAATGGGCAAAGGGATTACCGAGGATGATCTCTTGTTCCATGATGAAAAAGCGTCTGAGCCAAGCCTCGCCTACCTACTCAGCCGGATGCGTTACGAGGATGGATATCCAGAGCCGATTGGGGTTTTTCGCTGCGTCGATGCACCTAACTACGATGAAATGGTAAACGAGCAGTTTGAACAGGCTCGCAAAGAGCGAGGTGTCGGCAACTTGGACTCGCTCTTTCGGACAAGTGAAACATGGTCGGTTGAATAAAACTTAGAGTCTATTGACCCATGGGTGTACCTGTTCAACAACATGGCAAGGTTGCCATCACATCCTGAAATAAAAATGCAACACGGAGTCGCTGGTCGTGAAGCGTTGACGGCCAGCCAAAACGGTTACATCGCAGGAGTGCGATCAGCCTGAGCAACTCGAGGTTCTCATGCCTAGCTGCCCCTACTGTGGCGTCGAAATTATTGAAGGTGTCGACGAATGTGAGCAGTGTGGTCAGACGCTCACCGATCTCAGCCTTCCCAGACCTTCCACCATGGTGGAAGCAGATCTTCTCAGAGACCGGATTGGCATCCTTGCGCCCCAAAAACCTACCACGATTCATCCAGATACGCCGGTTCATGAAGCCTTGTCGAAAATGTTGCTGGAGCGAATTGGCTGCTTGATGGTCGTCGACCAAGAAAAGTTGGTCGGGATTTTTACCGAGCGCGATGCGATGACGAAACTCAACGTCGACGCCGATCAATTTTCTGACCACCCAATCTCGCGCTATATGACACACAATCCAGTCGCACTTGGTGTGCGAGATAAAATTGCCTTTGCGCTCCACAAAATGAACGTTGGTGGTTACCGACACCTTCCTATCCTGGACGATCAATCGCTTGTGGGTGTCATATCTATCCGGGATATCCTCGCCTATCTGACTCGACGAGCCGGTAAATCATAACGCCGTCTGGTTCTATCCGGGCCGATCAAGGGTAGCCACAGAGCCAGGCCCCTTTCCCTTGCCAACCTCCCCCACCCAGCCGATAATGCTTTAGGCTGTGTTTTTATTTCTGGAAGTGACTCGTGGTGCAAACTCTTGAGCAACTCGATTCTCGAATTCGTGTCGTCACGCCGGAAAACATTGCGTTCGAGTACCGTCTGGCTGGTCCATTCTGGCGACTACCTGCCTACCTTCTCGACCTCCTGATTCGCCTGGCTATCTTCGGGATCCTGCTTGTCTGCGCGTTGTTCATATTCGGTTCTTTGGGAGCTATGGAGGTTGGCATCCTGGTCCTACTACTGGGCTGGTTGGTTCTTGCCTGGTTTTACGGTGGACTGTTTGAAACGTTTTGGAATGGACAGACTCCCGGGAAAAGGGTCATGCAACTGCGGGTGATCTCCCGCGATGGTCGCCCCGTCAGTGGCTTGCAAGCTGTCCTGCGAAACATTCTCCGGGTGGTCGATGCGCTGCCAGCTTACGTCCTCAGCGCCGAATTTGTTTTGCCGACATATCTGGTTGGTTTAACCAGTGCAACCTGCAGCAGTCATTATCAACGCCTTGGAGATCTTGCCTGTGGTACGATTGTCGTCATCGAAGAACGACCTCGGATACGTGGCGTGCAGAGCCTGGATGAACCCGAAATTGATGCCGTTGCCGCCCTGATCCCTGCCGGCTGGGTACCCGATCGCAGTTTGTCGAACGCGCTTTCACAATATGTTGCTCGACGGAAATTTTTCGGACCTGCCCGTCGTACCGAAATTGCCGGACACGTTGGAAGCCTCTTGATCAAGAAGTTGGCTTTGGCACCAGAAACTAGCTATGATGCTTTGCTTTGTGCTGCTTACCAGCGTTCGTTCCACAATGAACCACCCAATAAACCTTGAACCCGCGACTTGCAATCGGACCGCTTCGACAGAACACCCAAATCAGCACAATCCACCTTGCTGTCCGACTCTGGTCGGGAACTTGTCTCCTGAAATGAAATCAACAGGTCTCCTCTCTGATGAAAGTTGCTGAACTTGTCGAAGATCGCATGGACGACTGGAACAAGTTAGAAGCGTTTTGCAATATGCTGGAAAGCCGCCGTCGCACGAAACTCACGGGGGACGATTTAGTTTGTTTTGCATCACTCTACCGTGCGGCCTGCGCCGACCTGGCCTTGGCCACTGCTCAGCAACTGCCCGCCAGCATGGTCCACTATTTGCATCATCTGGTTGGTCGGGCCCACAACCAACTTTATCGCAGTCGCCGGTTTGAATTTTCGGCATGGCGAGTTGAGTTACTCGAAAATGTTCCCCGACGACTCTTTCACGATGGCTCGTTACGCCTGGCATTTCTCCTTTTTTGGGGAGGGTTTTTCGCAGCAATGTTCCTGGCTTCTTCCTGGTCGCCAATCCCAACTTTTGCTGAACAAGTACTAGGTGAAGAGGCAATCGTGATGTACGACCGAATGTACGACAGCCCGATTAATGCTAGTGGGCAATCAACCGGCACCGAGTTCGCCATGTTTGGTTTTTACAGTTTGCATAATCCAAGCATTGGATTGCGATGTTTCGCGATGGGCCTCCTGTTTGGCGTGGGAGGCTTGTTCGCCACACTATTTAACGCGATCTCGCTGGGAACCATGTTTGGTTACATGACTACCGTCCCACACGGGGACAATTTTCTCCATTTCGTGACCGCCCACGCCCCCTTCGAGATGACGGCTATCGTGCTTTCAGCCGCAGCTGGCATGCGACTCGGTTTTGCCCTGGTCGATACCGGAGGCCTCGGTCGCCGCGAATCGATTGAGTTGGCAGCGCGTGAAGTTATGCCAATCGTAGGTGCTTCGCTTATCCTGTTTTTCCTGGCGGCGCTGATCGAAGGCTTTATCTCTCCAGCGGCGCTACCCTACGAAGTTAAAGCGGCGGTATGCTCATGTTCGATTCTGCTACTGCTACTATATTTTGTAGTCCTAGGCTACGCAAAACAGGAAACAACACAGTGAGCCTTTCAATCGCCTGATGGTCTTAGGTCTCTGGAACGAATGTGATATTCCGCTTTCATGAATCTTGAACATACCGAAATAACGATTCGCGAACGAAACTATCTCGAACTGATGGACCTGGCATTACAGTTATTGCGGTTCCACTGGTGGAGTTTGCTCATCACGCTGGCGGTCATCGCCATTCCCCTGTCGCTGGCGAACTTTTGGATCATTTCCGGGATTCTCGATCCCGATAACCTGCGCGATACTCCGAAGTCGCAGATCTGGCTGTTGGTTCTGCTCATGCTTTGGGAAGCCCCGCTGGGAACAGCACTCATGACGCTTTATCTTGGCCAGATCACCTTTACGCGGACTGTGGATTGGAACCGCCTCTGCCAAGATTACCTGGGTAGCTTGCTGCAATTGTTGTGGTTTCAAGGCATCTTACGGTCACTGACTGCCTGCCTGCTGTTGGTCGGTCTGTTTATTCCACATCTAGCCTGGCCCTACCTTACTGAAGTCATTTTGCTTGAGCGAAATCATTTTTTTTCGCACCCAGGCAAACAAATCACGACCTGGCGTCGAAGTCGCAACCTGCATCGGCATTTTGCTGGTGACCTGTTTACCCGTTGGCTGAGCACGATGGTAACTGCCTGCATCCTGGTAACTGCTATCCTTTTGGGAATCTACACTACCGCTTTTGGACTTTTTGGGATTTTGTTGACTCCGTTAATTATCGTGCAATGGTATGCGCCTCTAGCTATCTGGATAGTCATTGGATTTTTTGCCGTGGTACGCTTCCTGGCTTACCTCGACTTGAGGATACGTCGCGAAGGTTGGGAAGTTGAACTTTTGATGAGATCCGAAGCAGCCCGTCTCAGAAGAATGGCTGTATGACAACTCGCAACATAACCATGATGTGTATCACGAAACACGCACTCCACCGGATCGTCTTTACAACCGGTTCGCTTGCTCACCGGCACTTGCTGACGGCCTTGGCATTCGTCGCCTTTTCGACGACGGGTTTTAGTGCAGACCTTGCCGATCCCGATGTGGCTATCGAGACCGGCAAGTCGGCATTGCGCTCCGGATGGCACTATCCCTGGTACGACGCATCCACAGACAGCCTTGCCCGGATCGAGGTGCCACCTCCATCCGATAATAAATGGCTGTCAGAGTGGTTCGATCAGCTCCCTGATGGAAGCTGGTGGCCCGATTGGGATTTAAACAATCTGATGTTAACCTTCAGTTGGTTCGTCATCGCGGCGATACTGGGGGGGGTTATTTATTTTCTGATCCAAGCATATTTGGAAAGCGAACGCCGACAACCTTCAGCCAGCGTGATGGGAAACGTCGACTCAACCATTTTGGCAATCGATCATGTCACAGCACTTCCAGCAAGACTGCCCAACCCAGATACCGATTTCCTAGCCGAAGCCAAAAGATTCTACCTGACAGGGAATCTGGTCAAAGCCACTATTTACTTGTTTAGTTTTCAACTGGTCGAACTCGACAAGCATCACTTGCTACAGCTGGGCAGGGGGAAAACCAATCGACAATATTTACGGGAAGTTCATCAAGGCGAGCAGATCGGTATCCGCAATGAACTGGCCGCAGCGCTGCACCAAACCATGACTTTGTTCGAAAAAGCCTTTTTTGGAAGCTATGCACCCCGACCGGAAGATTTTGAGGCCTGCTGGTCGGCAGTACCAAGGTTTCAGACCCTGCTGGCCACCCACAGTAAAGCACCACCTGCTTCCCCTCCTTCCAAAAAACGACGAGGGTCCCCAACTTCGCTGATCGCTCTGGCTGCGGGCGCCATGATCCTATCTGGTTGCGGAACCAACCGTCTTAACTCAACTTACGGGCAGAGAGGTGGCGCTGGGGCCGGAAGTGTCAACGGAACCGCTGTTTTGGGAGAAATGTTTGAAAAAGCGGGCCACGACGTGCAGTCCCGGACTTCGCTCTCGCCATCGTTGTCGGCGGCAGATGTCATCGTTTGGGCACCTGACGATTTCCATCCCCCTCCGCCCAAGGTACAAGCGTGGTTCAATAAATGGCTAGCTCGGAACGGGAAAACCCTGATTTACATCGGTCGTGATTTCGATGCTGCACCCAATTATTGGACGTTTGCCGAGCAAGTCGCGCGAAACGATCAAAAGCGGGAAATTTTTAAGCGGCGCACCACCGCAGAAAACCGGCATCTTTTAAAAAGGCCCTCGGTCGACAATACCGTTGAATGGCCTGGCTGGTTTTCCATCGACACAACAACCCCACCACAATCGATTACTACTTTGAGCGGCCCTTGGGCCAAGGGTATCAATGTTGACCAGATCGAAATCGAGCGTCATAGCCAATTGATCCCCAACGACAACTCGCGGACTTTACTCGCCGACGGCAATGGCTCGCCCCTGGTGAGCGAGATTGACTTTTCCAGCGAGAATCGCAAGCAAAAACAGTGGCGTAAAGAACATGTCCCAGACTCATCCCGACTCCTCGTTGTTGAAAATGGATCGTTCCTGTTAAATCTTCCGTTGGTCAACCATGAGCATCGCAGGCTTGCTGGACATCTCGTCGCAGAAATCGGACGACCCCAACAACAAGTCGTGTTTTTGCAATCCCATCGCGGAGGTCCTGAACTCCATGATTCCGATCCAACCGAACAACCGAGAAGAGGTTTTCAACTTTTCACGCTGTGGCCAATCAACGGAGTACTGGTTCATTTAGCTGCTCTTGGCTTTGTTTTCGCGTTGGCACGGTGGCCTATTTTTGGCTTGCCACACCGACTTTCGCCACCAGCACTCACTGATTTTGGCCATCACGTTACCGCTCTTGGGGAGTTGATGGCAAAGAAAGGAGACCACGATCAGGCCCACGCCATTCTCAACAATTACCGCCATACCGTACTTCACGATGATCGGTGAGTTAGAACCTGCCAGCTGATGTGGCAAGGTCGCCGTGAATCTTAGAGATGGCGCTACCATAGCTTCTTCGCTCAATGCAGGAAAACAGAAACCACAATCAGCGACGACCATTATGAATGATTCCACTCGACAATCGGCAGCTTCAGAAACCAATCTCGCCCATGAGACCACCGGGGATCGCGATTCGCAGTCGTCTTCAACGGTGCATACTGGAACTGAAAATCACACTGGTACCATGAAAACGATTTTTGATCGCGTTACGACTGAAGTTAACAAAATCTACGTCGGCCAGGACGAACTGGTCTTGTCCACACTGGTGGCATTATTTTCAGGCGGGCACGTACTTATTGAAAGCGTACCGGGACTGGGCAAGACGCTGTTTGTAAAGACCCTAGGAAAAGTACTTGGCTGCAAGTGTGGTCGCATCCAATTCACCGCAGACTTGATGCCCTCAGATATCACGGGAGCTCCTGTGTTCAACATGAAGACTCAGGAGTTTACTTTCCGGCCAGGACCTGTTTTCACGCAACTCTTGCTTGCCGATGAAATTAACCGATCGCCCGCAAAGACGCACGCTGCGCTCCTGGAAATCATGCAGGAATACCGCGTTACGGTCGAGCGAACCACCCACAAACTAAGCCGACCATTCCTGGTGCTGGCCACTCAGAATCCGATCGAATCGGAAGGTACCTATAATCTTCCAGAAGCACAACTCGATCGTTTCATGTTCAAAATCCTGATCGATTACCCCTCGGCCGAAGAAGAGGCACGGGTCCTCAAAGAACATAGCTCTCGGTCCGATCTCGATGAACGCATCGACCACGAGTTACAAACCGTGTGCAAACCAGAAGAAATCGTCCAGGCCACACAAGCATGTGATGACGTCCGTATCGATGATCGGCTGCTGGACTATATTAACCAAATTGTTCGTCTCACCCGGAACTGGCCTCATTTTCACCTCGGCGCCTCACCCCGTGCGGGAATCGCGCTGACACAGGGTAGTCGCACGCTGGCAGCATTCCATGGTCGCGACTATGCGGTTCCAGATGACGTGACAACAATTGTCCTCCCGGCCCTTCGCCATCGAGTGATTTTGACGGCTGAAGCAGAAGTCGAAGGACAATCCGTTGACGAAGTGCTCACCAATATGTTGCAGTCCATCGAGGTACCCCGGTTATAGCGCATGATGCCCCTCTGGTTTTTATTAGCGATTGCAGTATTGCTGCTGCTGGTGGCATGGCGGAGATCCGCTTACCCTCACACGCCGCTCCTGTTTTTACTCTGTCTTCCAACACTGCTTTCTGTTGGTTTGATTCCGCTACCCTCTCTTTGGCCATGGCTTATAGCACTGGACCTTCTCATGGTGGCCATTGTAATAGCGGACTTGGGCACGCTGCCCCGGATTGGTACTGTTGGCGTCGAACGTCAGCTCAGTTCCATTGCCTCGCTCGGCAAACCTCACCAGGTCACCCTTCTGATCAGCAATCATGGCTCTCGCGACCAACCGGTTTGGATCCGCGATGGTCTTCCAGATGGACTCCAAGCCGATCCAGATAAGTTTTATGTCGAACTGTCACGACACGGTCGTTCGACCGTCCGCTACCGGCTTTTTGCCAAGCGACGTGGAGCATTTGCAATCGAGTCGGTGTTCATCCGGGCTCGCAGTCGTGGGGGACTTTGGCAACGCCTGCTCACCGAGCCGTGCAAATCGGAGGTCCACGTTTATCCTGACATGAAGCAACTGGAAGAATACGCCGTGATGGCACGGACCAACCGACTAAGTCTTCTGGGCATGCGGAGAACTCGCAAAGTAGGTCAGGATAATGAGTTCGAGCGACTACGGGACTACACCCGAGATGACAACTACCGGCAAATCGACTGGCGGGCTACCGCTCGCAGACAGAAGCTGATCGTGAAAGATTTCCAAGCGAATCAAAGTCAGCGGCTGGTCTTCCTGGTCGATTGCGGTCGCATGATGACTGGAGAATCGGCGGGCGTCAGCTTGCTCGACCATGCCTTCAATGCCATGTTAATGCTCAGTTACGTCGCCCTGCGGCGTAATGACCAGGTAGGTCTCATGTGCTTTTCAGATCGAATTCATTCTTTTGTGCCACCAGATGGAGGGGCGGGGCAAACCAACCGCCTGCTTCACGCGACTTATGATCGTTTTCCGGAAATGGTCGAATCGCGGTATGACGAAGCATTCCTTCACCTCGCCTCCCATGTCCGCAAACGGACTCTTGTAATCCTTATCACCAATTTGATCGATGTGGTGAACTCGCGACAGATTCGCCGCCATTTACAAGCCCTGGCAGGTCGCCACCTGCCGCTGGGCGTGCTGCTGCGGGATCACGCCCTCTTCGACCCACTTCACCACCTCGACTGGAACCGCCTGGTTCCCGCAGACGCACCCACAGCAACCAAACCAACTATCAGCGTCCCATCCGAAAACCGAGGTTTGACTACGCGCCAATTCTACACTGCGGCAGCTGCGGCTGACATTGTCACGTGGCGGCATCGTGTGCTCACCGATCTTGAAATGAGCGGCGCTTTGTCCCTCGATGTTTTTCCCGAAGACCTTTCCGCTTCGCTGGTCAATCGTTATCTCGATATCAAAGCACGGCACTTGTTGTAGATTTCCCGCTTTTACTGCCGCAAAGCGGCCGTGCGATGCTCGCAGCCAAACCAAATATCCACCTGCTGGCCGAAACGGGTGGCAAGAATACGACGATTGTCACTGCTCTCGCCGACCGAGACCAGGCAATTAAAAACGTACTCCAAAGTGCCTTTGGTCACAGTGGTCAAAAATGCTAGGCAACGTCTCTGCTGTTGTTCGAAGACGAAGTCTACCACAACCAGAAGTTTCGCGGTGCGCTATGTGACGCCGTAGAAATCCTATGCGTAGGATCGGCCTGGAAACTTCACACCAAAGTCGGTCCGTTGATTTGCCCCCCAGCCGACATGCTGGAAAAGGGACTCAAAGAACTTGAACTGGGCGAGTCGTGGGCGGTCATGCCACAGCTAAACTTCAACGGAAACCCACACCTGGTCACACCTGGTGTCAAATGGGAGGTCCAGCCAGGAAGCCTGACCCACTTTGGTCCTCTCCTGGGTGGGATGCTGACAGTCGTGAGGTAGCCGATGCAGTTCGAAAACTCGACCTGCTGACCGAACCCTGGGCTGGCGCAATTGAATTTGTCGAAGAATCCGAAACCCAGCTCGCAAGGGTTATCGGTACCGGTCAAACAGAACGTCTCCGTTACACTGCCCCATCCCGTGTTTCAAACACGGTCAGGAGAGCAGCTGCCGAAGCACTTCATTTTGTGGCCGACGCTCCTATTTCAGACCACGGCCGCATTGAACTGTTGTGGTACATTCGAGAGCAGAGTATTTCGCACGTCTACCGCCGCTATGGCAATCTAGGCCCAAGATCGAGCGCAAAGCGGACAACTGTCTCCTGAAAACGGAAGGCTGGATGGTTAGAACACCGGTTTGAGATTTTTCAGCCGCGACTCGGTTTCCGCCATCAACGCATCCTCCGCAGCTTCGTCGGCAGCTTCGTAGGTAACACTGAACCTCAAGAAGGCCCCCGCATCATCCCAGGGAACTGTACAAATTGATTGTTCCGTAATGAGGTACTGACTAGCCGCTTCGCCATTTTCAAAAGTTGGCCCACTCTCAAGACTTTTCGGAGCCGGAGTGTAGAGGAAGTAAGTTCCCCCCGGCATACTGCAACGAAAACCACAACGACTGAGTACGCCTACAAGTTTTTCCAAACGACGGTGGTACTTGGCGCGGTTGGTTTTTGGTATTGAATCATCATCGAGCGCGGCAGCTGCTGCCAGTTGCGTTGCCAGGAATTGTCCCGAATCGGAGTTGTCCTTCACATCAGAAAATGCGCGGACAATCCGTTCGTGGCCACATACCCAGCCGATGCGCCAACCAATCATGTTGAAACCCTTTGACAAGGAGTGTACTTCCACGCCCACTTCTTTCGCACCACTTGTAGCAAGAAAACTGTGCGGCTCGCTGTCATAGCTTAACATTGCATGGGCTGCATCCTGGATGACCACAATCTCGTTGTCTTGGGCAAACTGGACAACACGTTCATAAAACTCCGTTGTGGCTGTCTTTCCCGTGGGGCTATTTGGATAATTGAGTACCAGCAGCTTAGCCCTCTGGAGAATGTCTGGTGAAATCTCTTCGAGATTTGGAAAAAAATCATTCTCTGCCAACAACGGAAGTTTGTGTACAACTCCCCCGTAGTAAAGCGTATGCGTCCCGGCAACTGGATAACCAGGAACCGTCATGAGCGTGATGTCACCCGGGTTAATAAAACTCGCCGGCAGCATCGCCAAGGCAGTCTTGGAACCTATGCAATGGTTAATCTCCGTGGCAGGGTCAAGCACGACACCAAAATTGCGGTTCATGAATCGGGCAGCTGCTTCTTTAAATTCGGCAGGGCCATTATCCGCGTAACCACGATTCTCAGGCTTATTCAGCTCGCTCTCCATTGCCCGGCGAACTGAGGCAGGAGCCATTTCGTCATTGTCACCAATGCCGAAGTCGAGCAAGCTGCGTTCTGGAAAATCAGCCAATGCTTTTCTCTTGGCTCGCTTAATTTTCTCAAATTTGTAAATGGCGGTTCCTTTTCCGTAGTTGACTCCACCAATTCGATCGGCAAACATCGCTTGAAAATAAGGGTCGGACATATTGAACTCAGCGGAAAAACGAGGGGGTCCCAGTGGAAACCTTGATAATACAGAACAGTCTTCCCAGCGTATCCGACCTCCCGTTCGACAACAACCGGGGCGGTACTCCCGAAGCGACGGGCTACAGCAGACGCCCCCCCAATATTGCGCTACGCTACCGGTCAGCGACGCGACCATCGACTCCACTAGAAGTGGCGTAAATTTAGTCAACTGCCGAGCCATAGTAGGCAGTGGCAGCGATCCCCGAGCGTGAGGTAACCAACTCTACAATGGTGTCGACCTCGGCATCTTTCAAAGGTGTAACGTACGACTCGGTCGGTGGCCGAGCTACCGTATAAACCTGGACCGACTTGATCTGACCTCCCGCATGTGTAATTTCATTCAACCGATCGCAAAACGCGGCAAGTTCTTCCGGAGGAGGCGACACACCACCCACCTGCATGAAGAGTGCCTGAATGACCAAAGGTCGCAATTGTGCGGCGGCGGTGATGTTGTCCAAGATTTGCTGCAAGGGGATTGGTGTGCGCTCGATCTGCTGATAATACTCTTGGGTTCCTGCTTCGAGCTTGGCCCAGATCTCGCCATTGTGTTCGTCGAGAATCTTCAATCCTCGCTGGACACTGGGACGATGGAACATACTCGCGTTGGTGATCAACACCAACTTGACGTTATTGAGATCTGCCCGCTGTTTTATCTCCGCACAGCGGCTTACAATTTCGTCGAAGTTTTTGTAGGTCGTTGGCTCACCATCACCACTAAAGGCAATATCGTTGAGTCGCCTCAAATTGCTGGGAACCTGCCCAAACTTGGGTGATTTGTAGATCTCACCCGAAATGACCAGATCGAGCATCTCCTGCAACTCACCGAGTAGTTGGTCTGTTTCAATAAACCGGGTCTCACTCTGAGAGGTCCGATTGACCTGGCAGTAGATGCAGTCAAAGTTACAAACCTTATCCGGATTGAGATTGACCCCAAGAGAAATTCCGTTGGACCTCCGGCTAAGAACGGGATAGACGAACCGGTTGGCTTCGTAGGACCGTTGGTGCTGGGTGAACAGATCTTTCTCAGTCATAGTAACGACGTCAGGACTGCCGAATGAGAACTTATTTTATCGTAAGGATTGACACTGTATCATAGAGAGTTGTTGCCGTTCGTCGAGTCAGAGCGGCCAATAACAAGGCAAGAAAACACCTATTCAGAGGGGTGCTGGGGCACCTTTTTCGAGAGCAGATACCAGCTAGGCGGTGGCACGATAGCCAATGCTGGCCAGGCGTCGATAGAGCTCACAACGTCCAATGAGCTCCTCATGGCTACCAACATCCAGAATGCGGCCACCCTCCATAACAACCACGCGGTCAGCCAGTGCAATGGTACTCATGCGGTGTGTTACAACCAGCGCAGTGCGGTCACAGAGAAAGTCCTGCAAGACTTGATGAATAAGCTGTTCACTTTCGAGATCAATCTGACTGGTGGCTTCGTCAAGCATCAAGATTGCCGGATCGCGAAGGATTGCTCGAGCCAGTGCAATCCGCTGCCGTTGGCCACCTGACAGTTTGTTCCCACTAGGCCCGACAATCGTTTGATAACCACAGGACAGTTTCTCGGTAATAAACTCATGGGCATGTGCCTTGCGTGCAGCGGACTCAATAGCATCGTCTCCGATGTCGACCGTACCGTAGGCAATATTTGCGCTAACCGTATCGTTGAACAGGAGTGTTTCCTGACTTACCAATCCAATCTGTGTGCGCAGGTCCCGAATCCGTACATCACACAAGTCGATGCCGTCGATAGCAACCCTGCCCTGCTGAACATCATAAAAGCGGGGAATCAAATTCAGTAGCGTCGACTTGCCGCAACCGTTGGGCCCAACAATTGCAACTGTTTCGCCAGCGTGGATTTCCAGATTGATGTCAGCAAGGACTGGTTTATCTTCGGAATAATGGAAGTTGATTTGCTCCAGACGAAGATTTTTCCAACGTCTCGGTAGTTCGACCGGGTTCACTGGATCGGTGATACCAGGTTCACGGTCCAGCACCTCATAAACCCGATCTGCGGCGGCAAACGACTGTTGCAAATTGCCGAACAAACTCGACAATTTGCGCGCGGGATTTGCCATTCCGGCCATCATCGCAAAAAATACACTCATCCATCCGTGGGTTAGTGGAATGTCACTAATCTTCAACCCCAGGATATGGGTCTCCCGATTGAGTACTAAATATCCGCCTATCGTCGAGGCTAACAGCACCATGAGTATGCCGAGAAACTCAGTGAGTGGACTTATCAGCGAGTGATAACGGGTGATTTTCATCTGTCGTTGATAATATATCTTGGCCGATTGATGGAAGCGGCTGCGTTCAGCCGACTCCATCGTGAACGCCTTGATGAGCTTGATCCCACCAAGCGTTTCTGTGAGTGTTTCATAAATCATGGAGAGTTCTTGCATTGCGCGGCGATGCGCTCGTTTCAGCGCTTTGGTGAGCCAGCGAATCGTCAATCCTGCAATGGGGGCAATAATCATAGTTAACAACAGCAGTTGCCAGCTGACAAAAGCCGCAATCGTTAAACATACAATCATTTTTAAAGGCTCAAGTAATCCTTGACCCACCACCGTTCGAACACCACTACTCATTTGATTGAGATCTGACGTGCAACGATTCATTAAGTCTCCACGTCCCTGCTCGTTGAAGCTTTTCATATCGAGACGGAGAATCTTCCGGTAAAACTCCTTGCGCACATCAAAACCGACCAAATAACCAAGCCGTGCCGCGAGCACCATGTTCACAACGCGAAACAAGCACTTTAGCAACGTGCCAATAAGAACTAACCCGCACACGATCATCAAGGTTGCAAAAGGTGTGTCTGGCAGGTATCGGTGAGCCCAACTTCCAGCCCAGCGATACCATTCCACCTGTTTCTGGTGGATAAGAAGCTTGAACTCTTCGTGGTTGATTTGTGTCTGGAGATGCTTCTCGGTTTTCGCATCATTCTTTGTTGTCGCTTTTTGCTCGCGCAGCTCTGCAAGTTGTTGCTCATACTGGACAACCTCCTGTTCGTGCTTGGCAAGTTGATCATCCATCCACTCTGGCAGCGCGCGGTCAGTCATGATCACGTCTACTACCGGGTAAACGGCTGTCAGATTACCGCCCCACAAGATTGCAACCAGCGTACCACTTGCGAGGCAAGCGATAACTGTCACACGATAACGAAGCGCCAACCGGAGAGTACGTCCAAAGTTCTTCATAGATAGTCCGAAAGTGAAGCTAACAGAGGCACCAGTCCCTGAGGAAAGTGCCAACAATCCTGCAGCGGAAGGAAACGGGGCGAGCAGGCAGGGCTTGTAGCAAATCGCGGAGGGAACTCCAAGAGCGGTGGCGGTGCTAGCGGCGGTACTTCATAAGCTGGTGGACAAGTCCCAGCAGCAACAAAACGCCAAACGGTGCAGTCACACCAAAAAACAGAAATAGTGTGCGGTCGCTTTCGCCTCGACTCAACCCACCCCAGGTGGCACAAGCAATGGCAACTACGAGTGTGATCAGCAGTGCCATTTTGAGGCTAAACTGCCTGGGACCTTTGGTTTGTGATTGGCGTGGCGTTTTGGATTTCATGTTCAATTCTGGTTCTATCAATTTGCTGGATTTTCCGGATTATACCGCCGATATCAGCGATAGAGACGCCGAATTCATCCGGCCGCTCGCTGGCGGTCTGGCTGGTGCAATCTTCAAAGGGGGAACCTATGAATCGTTTTTTTGTGCTGATTGCATTGGCAGCTCTGACTGCCAGCACTGGTTGTACTTCTCTAAAAACGGGAGGGTGGTTGTCCAGCCAGTCAACTCCAGGGGCACAATCGCAACCGATCCCAGAACCCCCCATTTTGCGCACCGCCTGGCAAGACAACGGTTACGGTGACGGCATCGGTTGCTGCTACCATTCCAATGGATGTGCCTGTGAGCCTGGCTGTAGTTGCAATGGGTCCAGTTGTTGTGGATGCACCGGGGGTTATGCGTGTGGTGGTCAAGGCCCGGATTACTGTGGGTTTTGTAACCGCTACCGGGGATGTGGGTGCGGGGCTTATCAGCAGGGCATCGTCAACGGTGCCGTATGTGGCGCGTTGGACGGTCACTACAAAGACAACCGGTACAATTTCACACCGGGACCCCCGGTCGCACAAACCGCCTACCCTTACTACACCGTTCACGGACCTCGTGATTTCCTGCTGAACAATCCACCCTCCCTTGGCCCCTATTGATTTCTCATCAGGTGCCTTGTGTTTTGGATTGTACGAGCAGAGCTTTGCGGTGGCTTTAGACACCGCAACAGACGGACCGCGTGAAGGGAAACCGCTTCTGAAGCTACTACAGTGCACAAGCACATCTAAACCGCTTTTTTAAATCCCAAAGCGGTTTGGGATTATCCTCAGTGCTAGCTCTAGCACTTGGCCACAATTAACGAAATGTTCTGCCCCCCAAATCCAAAACTATTGGAAAGCACCGTGTGGCAGGATGCATCTCGGGCAGTGTTTGGTACGTAGTCAAGATCACAATTGGGATCGGGTGTTTCGTAATTGATCGTTGGCGGAACAACTTGGTCGCGAAGCGCCATTAGGCATACGATCAGTTCGGTCGCGCCCGCCGCGGCAATTAAGTGCCCAGTCATACTTTTGGTACTTGAAACAGGAACCTGGCGGGCTACTGCTTCGCCCAACGCCTGTTTGATCGCAAGCGTTTCGACTTTGTCATTCACTTGGGTACTCGTGCCGTGGGCATTGATATAGTCGATCTCCTCTGGATTTTTTCCGGCATCTGCCAGGGCCATTTGAATGCAAGTCGTGGCACCTCGACCTTCTGGATGGGTATCGGTAATCCGAAAAGCATCGGCTGTTGTGCCGTAACCAACAATTTCGCCATAGATATCTGCCCCGCGTATTTTTGCCCGCTCATATTCCTCCAGGACCAGCATTGACGCGCCTTCACCCAGAATGAAACCGTCCCGATCTTTGTCAAACGGTCGGGACGCCTTCTCTGGCGCATCGTTTCGCTCGCTTAAAGCGGTGAGCAAATTGAATCCGGTCACTCCAAACGGATGAATCATGCTGTGGGCACCCCCTGAGAGCATCACATCCACCTCACCACCACGAATAAACTCCGTCGCTTCGCCAATCGCCTGGCTGCTGGCAGCACAAGCGGTGAGGCAATTAATATTAGGGCCCTGCGCGTTGAAAAGTGCAGCCATATATCCCGCAGGCATGTTCGGTTCTTGCTCAAGCTCTACCAGTGGATCAAGTCGCTTGAGACCTTCGTTCATGAATTCAGCAAGATTGAGCTCACCTTGTTCGTTGTTGAGGGCAGCGATCATCATATGGCTGAAGGCGTCGAAATCTTGCTGGCCTTCGCCGGCGCCGAGATAAACCCCAAACCTTTCGGGATCCATTGATGGATCATCGAGAAAACCAGCGTCGGCAACGGCCTGCTTGGCAGCACCTACAGAAAACCGCGTGTGTCGCCCGCGCGATGCCCATTCGGCCGGGTCCTCACCTACCGACTCCACCGACCAGTTATGGGAAACTTCAGCAGCAATTTGTGTGGGGAAATTGCTGGCATCAAAAAGTGTTGTACGGCCCACACCCGATTTCGACGCTTGCAAATTGGACCATAGTTCGGCTACAGACGTTCCCAGGGGTGTTACACAGCCGATTCCGGTAACTACAACTCGCCGTTTCATGGAAGTATTCCCCGTTAAGAGGTCAATCGAAGTCTCGTGGCGATCGCTTATGGACGACGTGATCAGATTCACGGCACCAAACTATCGCTCCCGTCGGTTGTTTCAAAGCCATAGTCAGCCGGACGCAGTCTTTGACCATCGGGCGTCGTGCCAACATCGAACACAGCTACCAGTCGCAGCCAGTGCAATAAGTGGGCCGGGTTAAATAAACGCGTTGCCCCCTCCTGGCCCTCCCCTGAAGAATCCAAGTCTTGTGTCTGCAGACGGGCAAAGAAGATTTCCGCCTCGGCCTGCAAATGATCTTTCACGTGGGCCACCACTTTTACGGACGCTCCATCTTCACTGGCATGCTCTATTTGAGCGTGGTAGGTCAACACATCGCCCGGTCGCGTCTCCCCATGAAAGATACACTTGGAGAACTTCGCCAAAACCACCAATTCTTTGAACCGGTAAGTTTCGCTGACCAAAAGTCCGCCCGTCTGGGCCATTCCCTCGGCAATCAACGAATGAGGCATTAGCGGATAAGCAGGCCAATGATCGTGGAGATGCTCTTCTGAGAGCGCGACAGCCTTCACCGCGGTAGCGTGTGAACCGCTGACAAACTCAGTAAATCGATCAAGCCAAAACCAACGCATGGGATAACTTAAGCGGATTGGCGGGTCGGTTCCGGCAACGCGCTGCCCGAAATCGACCGGCCTGAGGTCGTCCTTATCCAGCCATTTTGTGCGACACAAACGAGCACATATCGTTGACTGTCAGATGCTTGCCCAGATTCTGTACCATGGGGTCCGCTTCAAATTTGGTGAGGTCAGCGAAGGGCATCCTCTGTTTGAGCTGGACAATTCCCTCCTCGTTCAGCTTGCCATCCTCTACGTATTCGGTACTCGTAAGGATGTCCTCCGGAAATAGTTCGCCCCGTTCGATCTTAATATCGAAACTCTTTTCGAGCCGGAACACAATGTCCAGAAAATCGATCGATTCGGCCCCCAAATCGTCCTGCAAGGTTGCATCGGCTTGAACCTCGTCGTCTTCTACGCCAAGTGCGTCGACCAGGGCCTCCTGAACTTTGGAAAATATTTCTTCTCGTGTCGCCATTGCCGTTCTTTCCTCCGCGCACCGTTTCAAGCTGGCGTAATAGTCATCGCATCGGATGACACGAGCACTTTCTGCGCCAGTCGGAACCGTGCTTTAATTTGCTGGTCGATCTCACCCTGGGTAGGGTCGTGGTCCGCCAGGTTGTAACGCTCCAAAACAAGTCGCCCACTCAATGTGAGGCGATCGCCGACACGGCCAGCCACCTTTAACGTCGCGAAGCGATCATCCCGCTTGATGATCGACACGTCGATAGTCAGTGTATGACCGGGAGTCACAAAACTAGCGTATTTAACGTTCTTAGCTTCCTTCAACAGAATAATACTGTGAGCATAATCCTCACTTAGCCGTAATAGCCAAGCAGCTGATTGGGTTGCACCCTCCAGCATGAATACCCCCGGCAATACCGGGAACTCAGGAAAATGATCCGCAAGGTACTCTTCGGTCAGGGCAACATTCTTGACGGCCGTTAGCCGCACTCCTGGCTCATATGACCGAATTGAGTCAAGCAACCAGAAACGCATTCTTTACGACCACTTACCGAGGATTTGCTCCAACCCTAGAGTCCACTATCGCCATGGTAATTTAGGGGATATAGCGAATTACAGATTATAGCCCTGAAACTTACCGGCTACAACGTCTGTACCGCCTCTAGCGACGCTCATTTAGTTGATTTTGACGCGGGAGGCAAGATGGAATTGCCACCCGCCACCATACAGAGTTGCTCTAATAGGGTATTACTCCCCCCTAGGCCAAACCCTCTTACGAACGTCTCCTGGGGCGCCGTTTTCGCCCGCTCGGCCGAAATCGGGATTGAACCCGGCCGAGCGATTCGACCAGGGCATCGACTTCCTTGGGCGTGTTGTAGAGGTAAAAGCTCGCTCGGGTAGTAGCGGTTATGTCTAACCAGTCATGGAGCGGCTGAGCACAATGATGACCCGCCCGAACCGCAATGCCATCCCGGTCCAAAAGTTGTGCGATATCATGGGCATGAGGTTGATTCAAGGTAAAACTTACTAAACCAGCCCGCTCCTCGGGCGACGGTCCTAGCATCGAAAGCCCCTCAATCTCACGCAACTGAGTGCACGCGTAGCGAATAAGTGACTTTTCGTGAGCATGAATCTTCTCGAGGCCCACCCCTTGGAGGTAATCGACCGCTGCCCCAAGACCAATCGCAGGTCCAATCGGCGGTGTTCCCGCCTCAAATTTTTCCGGCAACTCAGCCGTTGTGAAACGGTCGACATAGACATGATTGATCATGCTCCCACCTCCCAAGAAAGGTGGCATCGCATCGAGTAAGCCCTCCTTACCATACAACACACCGATGCCAGATGGACCGACCATTTTGTGACCACTGAAAGCGACAAAATCGGCGTCCCAGGCCAACACGTCGGTTGGCATATGGGGTACACTCTGTGCCGCATCGACAAGTACTTTCGCCCCAACAGTTCTTGCTCGCGAGATAAGCTCGGGAATTGGATTGATTGTTCCCAACACGTTCGAGACCGACGCGACCGCGAGCAACTTTGTGCGGTCGGTTAACAATTCATCGAGTGCTTCCAAATTCAGAACACCGTCGTCGGTGATCGGAATGTGTCGAAGTGTGGCGCCAGTTCGCGCCACCAACTGCTGCCATGGTACAAGGTTCGAATGATGTTCCATCGTGGTGACGAGAATTTCGTCTCCATCACGCACGTTGGCATCACCCCAACTGCGAGCGACTGTGTTGATACTCGCCGTAGTTCCGGAAGTAAAAATAATTTCGTGTACATGCTGAGCATTGATAAAACATCGAACTTTTTCCCGTGCCAACTCATACTGCTCCGTACTCCGTTCACTGAGCGTATGAATCCCGCGATGAACATTGGCGTAGTCGTTTTCATCGAGATGCCGCAAGGCATTGATCACTGGAACTGGTCGCTGGGTACTCGCGGCGTTGTCGAGATAGATAAGCGGTTGGCCACTGCTGGCCCGTCCGGCCAGGATCGGAAAATCGGCCCGCCACGATTCAGGGAGAACCAAAAGGTCGTCAGCCGTTGAAAGACTCATGGTAGATAATGGAATATGGGGTATAGAGCAACGCAGCAACGTCCACGGAAAGGCTACTGATGGGGCGCGTGGACCGTCGATTGCAAAACCTTCCACGACAAAAGACAACACTTTTGCCGATTGGGAGTGAGACGAGCGCCATACAAGTCAAGCATTTTTTCTGCTGAAAACTCTTTGACGTCATCAACCGTCTTGCCAACCATCTCCTCAAGTAGCATCGACGCAGATGCCTGGCTAATGACACACCCCTTACCACTGAAGTATCCATCCTCAATGGCGCCATTATCACCGAGCTTCAACTCAATCCGAACCACATCACCGCAGAGAGGGTTATTCTCCTCATGCATATGTGTAGCGTCCGGCAAATGGCCGTTATGGAAAGGATCTTCATAGTGGTCCAGGATGTGCTCCTGGTAGATTTCTTCTTCGTTGGTTTCCATTAATTCAGTGTAAATTGGTAACCGCCCAGAGACAACGGGCCCTCAAGAGCTGCTCACTAAAAAGACACCTTCCATCAAGAATCGTTCTCTTTGAGAATTGTCGTTTAAATTCGTCGGGAGAACCCCGATCTCCCTGGCAAAATGGAAAATCGGCGGAAACCACTCACCGCAACATTTTCAACCGTCTGGTTGCCATCTTTTTTCTTGTACTTGCCGCCACATTTGAACCACTTTGCCCAAATCGCCTCAGAAATCCCCGATCTAAAGCTCTGCAAGCAACAAATCGATTTCGAGGCGACTGGACCCCACAACCCATCGCCTCCCCTCGGGAAACCCTCCCGCCAGGATCTACCGCCAGCTTCTGCTGAGAGTCAGCACTCCGTTAATGGTTGGGCCACCGCACACGCCAACGCAACCGCCGCCGTTTCGATACGCAAAATTCGGCGCCCCAGGCTGACGACTTGCCATCCCTTTTTCACTGCCAGTTCGATTTCATGCTCTGTAAAGCCGCCTTCTGGTCCGACAGCCAAGACCCTGACTCCGTGTAGGCGGGCTGGGAAATCGACCATTGGATCGCCGCCGGGATGTGCGATGATGCACTGCGTGTCAGAGCCTGTCTCATCAGGTGAATCGCAGACAAATTCTTCCCATCGCTTTGCCACGGCGATGTCCATTAGGAGATTACGACCACATTGTTTGCTAGCCTTGATGACCGCTTGTTCCAGTCGTGCTCGGGCAGCCGGCCCTGGTTCAGCGACACTCCGCTCGGTGATGAGTGGTACCAGTTTTGAAATACCCAGTTCGGTCAGCTTTTCCACCAGCCACTTCTGTCGATCGCCCTTTGGCAAGGCCACCCCAACGATCAAAGGAAAAGCGAGTTCGCGGTCGATCTCGGCACGGGAAAGGATCGCAAACTCGACCTGCGATCTCCTGGAAGCGACAACTTCAGCTACGAACTCCGCTCCACTGCCATCAAATAGTGTGACCTGATCACCTGACGAAACGCGCATCACGTGAAGTAAATGATGCGCCTCACTGTCAGCAAGCACCACCTGATCACTGGTAATCGGTTCAGCCGAATAAAATCGTTCTGACATGAAGGACACTGCACGACTAGTCGGTGGCGGCCGGCTTGAATTTACAACTCCAAACGCACTGTTTCTTTCTTCAAGGCATACCACTCATTCTACCGATCAAGACCCTATTGCAGGAGTTCTCTTCCGGGACAAATCTCAGTTTTCAGTTTGCGGTGCTAGCAGGAACCAAGCCAATGTATCTCCATTACTGGGGTGTTGACCGATCTCCGTTTGAAGTCGGTTCCAATCAGGCCATTTTTTATCGCGGTGCCTCCCACGACGAAGCTCTCGCCCGAATCGACTTCCTATCGTCTCACAAGCGCCGACTGGGTTTACTCCTGGGCGAAAGCGGTATCGGAAAGTCGCTGACTTTGCAGGTCGCAGCACGTTCACTAAGGCGTGCCGGCAAGGTGGTGGTACTTTTGGACCCAACTGGTGCAAGTCCTGCCAAACTTTATTGGCAACTGGCAAGCCAACTTGGCATTTCAAGTGTTGCGGAAGATGATCTTTTTCAACTGTGGAGTCGCATCGCCGACCGGGTCCACGAAAATCGCCTTCAGCAACTCGATATGGTCCTCTTGGTAGACAATGCCGGCGCTGCCACACCTGAGGTCATGATGGAACTTCTGCGACTTTCCCAGATTGATCCTCAGCTCGACGCCCGCTGGACCACGGTTCTCGCAACATCACCGGCCGAAGCCCGATTATGGAGTGAATCGCTCTTTGAGCAAATTGATCTGCGGATCAATCTGGAGCGATGGGATGAGTCAGAGACGGTTGGTTTTGTCCAGATTGCACTCGTTGAAGCTGGCCGGAGAACTCCTGTTTTCGAGGAAGCCGCCTTGTCGGTGCTGCACAATCTGTCCAAGGGTCTCCCGCGACACATTGTTCGTTTGGCCGATTTTTCCATGCTAGCCAGCGCCGCTGCAGAACTCGAGATAATTGATGCAGAAACGGTCCAGCGAGCCCATCGCGAGGTTATGCAGATGACGACGGTGGCGGTATAGGCTTAGAGCTTGTCGCGGCCCGCCATGACGACCTCACCGAATCAAGGTCGTCCTCCGATTCCAGCGAGAGCGTATCTATTTTCTTAATATCCTGCAGGCTACTTCCAATAATGGCCTACGGGTCGCCTTAAAGGCCGGTGGTACTCACCAGCGCTCGATTGAGTTGTTTCTGGCATTTGCTCTCCGCAGGGATTCTACAAACAACAACCTGGGAAAACGGCTGGCTAGCTGCTCAGGTTACTGTACACCTGCCAATATGGACCCGACCTCCAAAAGTTTGCAAACCCGTCTCGGTTGGAACGCATCGCCCAGTAAGCCGAAAAACAAGTCAATCCGTGCGGGGCTCGTCATCCTGGCGGAGCTGCTCTTGTAGATCTTCCCAGGGCACGGGAGTTTGTCCAACACGGCGCAACAGGTCACCCGTAGATTCTCGGTGTCGCTTGGTCACACGGATCGAAGTTACCTCATCCTCTAGAGCCGTCAACCAATCGGGCACATCGATACCTGCACCAGCAGGTTCGTCGGCAAGCATTTCGATTTCCTGTTCCAGTGTGGCAAAGATCTCTCCCTGCTCATCCGCGGCCGCCATAGCTGGAGCCACCAATGCCCGAACGCGATCGATGGCAAGTGGTCTTGTAAAACGCTCAGCCAACCGCGCGGCAACAGTTGGTAGTCGCATTCCATAGTTAGCAGAAATTTCCCCCAGCTTGTGGAGGTGCACCTCAGCCACGTCGGCCGTCCGATCCGCAAAGGCGCGCTGCCAAAGCTCAGCTGCAGCCAGGCGGTTCTTGCGGACGAGGATTTCGTGGGCCATTACCACTGGTTTAAGATTCCAGGCAACCCGGTTGTAACCAGCTTTAAGTCTCATGAAGTCGACAAACGTGTAGATTAGCTCTCCATGATCAGACTGAGTCGTTGTGATATTGTAATCACGATATTCGCGGAAATTCTCTACTACCGATTCCACTGCCAGAGTAAGCCATTTGGCGGCTTCCGATCGAGAAATATTATCTCCCAACTCTTCGAGTAAGAGAAGTTGCTCACCATCAAACTCTTCCTCAAGGTTCGATAACCAAACAGCTGCGCGCTGATGTAAAATAGCCCGCAGATTTCCCAGATTGAGGAATTTCTGGGTAAAGAGATCCGCTCCATACCGCTTCACAAAATTGACAAAGGCTTCCCAATCTGAGGATTCGGTAAGTTTTTCAACGACATTCAACCGCAATGTACGACTATGTTCCAGCCAGCGACGCAACTGCAACTCGGTAAGGTCTTGCAGCGCTTCGACAAGCATAGAATCTGAGGATCGCACATGTCCTGATTCGATATTTGGCTCCCCAGTATGGTTACCCTTAGTAAACAACTGTGCCTCAGGACCGGTCTTATCCCAGTGATCGGCCGATGTTACCAGACATTGGACAATGGCCTGGTAACCGCGGGTAAAGAGCCGGTCGTAATCGGTCACGGCCCCATGACCAACTTGATGTTGAGTTTCCATGGCTTGCGTCACAGACAACAACTCACACGTTTCGCGGACAAGTCCCAGGCGTGGCAACCAGTCCAACAAGTCGTAAATAAGTTGACCCAGGGCCCGGGCTTTGACAATCCGGTGGGGACTGCCCCCCTTTGAAAGGGGCATGTAGAGCAGTTCCTGTTCCAGCAGCGATTGCTTGAAAGATCCCCAATGGCGGCGAATCGATTCCACATCTCCCGACAAGGCAGCGCGGAGCAACTCAACGGTACGTCGAATAGGTGTGGGAGACCCGCTTGCATCGGCGGTGCCGGGTCCCCCACTGGCAGCTCGCAGCAAGCGACCGGCGTCAGACATTTCGACGCAGGTTGTGATGATGTGCTCTAAATTTGATTCTTTAATCATTCGGCGGTGGTCGAATTCAACCATCGACTCATGGGAACCACTGGGGAGCGCAATTTGCTGACCATGGACAACCTCCAGGAGTTGTACCAGCTGAGAATAGCGAGTGGTCGCATCCTGGTGCCATTGCTCGAGCGAATCGCGACACTGCGCACTGTCGTCATCATCCGCATTCCAGGCAATCGCGGTATGTTTCCAGAGTCGGGCAACGGTGGTTAGAAAGGCCAACCTTTGTTCCAGCCGTCGCGCTTCTTCTTCCTGTTCCAGATCCGACTGTCCATACCCATCTTCCAGCATCTCGCTTTCGAACCCGTCATCTGTACTATCGCGATAAACAACGTCCACGTAGGCAGCGCTGAAAAGATTATCCAATTCATCCTCTTCATCGATCGTTTCGCTGTGGAAGTCGGTGTCATAATCTTCCGCCCCATCTCGATCGTGCTCCTCGCCGGAATCGGATTCCGCGGGGTCATCCAATTCCGACTCTGGGTACGCGGTACCCATCACAAAATCCGGGACATGCCAATACATCTCTGAACTTGCTTCCAGGTGGATGAAAAACTTTTCGACGAGTGGCCATTGGTTTTCGCCCGACTCGTGCTGTCGAGCCTCAGCCATCCGTAACCACCTGAGGGCGAGCGGATGGAAAGAGGCGTCTCCATCTTCCAGTGGAGTTTGTTCAATTTGGCTGACCCACTGCATCATTAGTGCCATCGAAGCAACCAGATCACCTTGATCCAGCAGTGCTTCGACGACTAGTTGAAAAGCCTTTGGCGAGTCGAACACGTCGATGAATTGTCGCCAGAACGCAATGTCGCCGGCTGCTGCCCCAGCTTTATGCCAGGCACTCAAGGCACCCGCCACGAGGTCTGTCGAAATCCTCACTTCTTTGCCGACCAGATGTTTCACGCCACTGACCGAAGTCGTGGCAAACTGATCCCACCAGCCAGCCAGACAATCCATGGTGTCGGAAAAGAGTTCTTCCTGGCGGATGTCGTCACGTGCGGCAGCCTCAGTCCAGGCACGCGAGTAAAGATCGAGCGTTTGTTCAACCAAATCAATCAGGTCGTCGACCCGAAAATCGTGAATGGAATTTTCCAATGCGGGAAACAGGCTGAAATTGCCACCAAAACCGATAATATTCCAGGGGTCCACCAGTGCTCCACAATGGATCCCCCGTTCGATCAGATCTTCGATTTCTGCCAAGTATTCGGCAACACGGGCCATCTCGCCAGCTTCGATCGCGTGGTGTCCTGCCGTCAGCTTACAGTAGATTTGCGACACCAGGCGGGCCGATGCTACCTGGACTGTACTGGCCTGACGGAGTGCTGCTTCGGGATACCCCATACGGGCAAAGATTTGCGCCAAGTGTACGTGCTGCAATTGTTTGGCCCGCTGCCGTGCCAGCTCTTGATTTAAATGCTGTCGAACTCTGCCAAACGGCTGCCGAGTAAGTTCAGCCTCTGCACGAAGCCGCTCAGCATGCACACTGTCCATTTGTTCCAACAATTGCTTGTAGAAACGATCCCGGTATTCGGCAATGTGAGGTAACAAGGTCGCCAAAGAAATGTCCGATCCATGGCAACCAGGGCCATTGCCACTCGTTCCAGAAGCCATCAACATCGTGCCGGCCAAAACTGTTGCGGCCTCAAACATCAGCTCGTTCCGACTGTACTTGGTTGGCGCCTGGGAGGCTGGTTTGTCTGCTCTGCCAACGTCACTCGACTCCTCAGCTTCCACGCTCCTCTCTTGGTTTGAAGCCCCCAATTGCTCGACGCGAATGAGTAATGCGTCGAGCGCAACTTGTTGCAGAATAAACCTCCGGTAATTTCCCCGGTTGTCAATCGTGTGGGGATCCCAGTGACCAAACTGGTAGTTAGGTCGTTTTCCCACGGGATGGTCAAAGTCGTAGGCCCGCGGATCAAGGGCCACTTCTGACAAGAGTTTGGGGTCAAACCACGCTTCGCGGAGCAGGTCTGCATCTGTTTTGTGCAAAATTTCAATAGTCGTGCTGATCAGCTCCTCGTAAGGACCATGGGCAAAGCCAACCTGCTCAATGTAGAGTGGTATTGGCCGGACCCACTCGTGCTTGTAAGGCTCCATTGCCGATTCCGATTCGAGCACAGCTACGGGACGATATCCAAGGGGGTCGTTTAATTTCTGAATAGCGCCATCAACAATGCGGTTTGTCTCATCCCATGGCCCTCCCTGGACCAAAATCGCCTCGAAGGCACGGCCTAGAAAAAATGGTCGCCACAACTGGCTGTCTTTTTGGTGCCCCAAAAGGTCGCAATGAAACTGCCGGTAAGCCGGCAGCAG
>JAKVCB010000239.1 GCA_022448345.1 Pirellulales bacterium | reverse complement strand
ACCTGGCCCCGAACATGATGCCACTGAGCTTTCCGCAGTTGAAGAACGAGAAAGAACTTTATCTCGATATGCTCGACAAGTTGAGTTGGGGCGAAATGTTTATTCCCTACAGCGAGCCAACCTTCTTTGGTGGTTTGACACACGATACCCTCTCTTCAAAGCAGTTTCCGATCACGTTCGAAGAAATTCGAGCCGGGATGGTCAAAGGGAAAGAGCGCATCGTGACGATGAACTCGGGAGTGTACGGCTGGCAGGGCGACGATCGCTTGCACCAGGTGCAAAAATTCGATGGGCGCGGTGCACCTGCACTTCATGATTTTGTTACCACCGTCAGTCCGCCGTCTGACAGGGCAGGCCCGAAAGTCGAAGCTCAGGCCGCCGCAGGCGTACGTACCGAGTTGGAACTGGCCGAGCACGAATCGGCTGTGATTGAGCCGATCCCCACAAGACTGGTTGCCAGTTCCCCGGTCAATGTGCGCGTGTTGCAGTGCGAGGAGGAGTCCTTACATCTGCTTCTCCATGGTCAGGGGAGCGCTGCGGTGGAGTTTTACGTTGGTTCTTCGTGGCCCGACTGGAGAAATCCGCCCGGATACCAGGTTACCGTTGGCACCACGACCCAGGTCCTGGCGGTGACCGAAGAGACGGGCCTGCTAACCGTGCCTCTCAACCTGACAGGTCCCGTGGAGGTGAAGATTGCCCCCGCCGGTGAGGACGAGTGAACGCGCCACAGATCGATGGAGTGTCGCCTTTGCAGGGCCCCTCATAGTGTAGGGCTAATCGTGTGGGGCCCATTAATGACTTTGAGCCTGTACGAGGGTTCTGTAGAGTTCAAAGAGTACCTGGACGCGGTACTTCAATGATTTACCGACAAGGGAATTCCGCTGGTGACAGCCCGGGAGATTCTACAGGCGTCCAATCCGTGTGATCGCTAACGGGCAAGCGAAGAGTCGGGAATGGGCGAGCGAAGCAAGCCGCAGCCAAAGAAACGGCGACTAAAAACTGTGGCCAAAGAAACGGGCCCCTGTTTGCGGGCTATTTAGAAGTCAGTTGGATCGAAATTGGTTCCATGCCGACTTGAACCTCATACGACAGCCCGGAGGTTCCAAAAAGGGCGTACCGTTGCGGGACGAGGGACTTCTGTCGGGGGCGCACCCTGACTCCTGTCGAGAGTCCTTGGGCATCGACCTGTCCTGCGCCCTCATCGATTGATCTGACAGTGGCATAGTAGGATCCGACGATGACTCCATCGTCTAACTCGGTGGTCGAAAGTGAAAATTGGCCTTGTTCGTCCGTAAGCCCCATGGCCGGTTGTCCATCCTGCTTGGGGACGAAGGTCACCACCACCTCATTAATTGGTTTGCCATTGAGTGTGACCGTGCCAGAAACGGGGACGAATTCTGGGCTATCCGAACCACACCCGGTAATCATCAGAGTAAATATCGTGAGAACCAAGGCCAGGAGTTTTTGGCAATAACTTTGCAAAGAAGCCTCGGGCATGGGGCGTATTGATTTAGGCACGGAGGTTGGTTTAGGTAGGGAGGTGGGGCAGTCTGACAAGGGGCGAGATAGTCTTTGGGAGGAAATAAGTAGTCTCTGATAGGACCAAGTAGTTTTGCTGCAGGGAACAGGCAACCTAGCGGGGGACGGTAATTACCTGGTCATCCGCGATCGCGCCGAGGTACGTATAGGTCCAGTGGTCAATCGAGTCCGAAAGCAGGTGGACCGACCCGTCGCCCATCAGGAACATGGCTCCACCGGGATGGGTCGATTTAAACCCATCACTGGTAGCCCAGTTGCACCAGCGGCCACAGTTCTTGATTCTTCCTCTGCCTGAGGTGACTGGGTCAGACTCATCGCACGAATCGTAATTGATCGGTGACAGTGTGCTGACGAAGCCATTTCCATTATTGCTTATGCCCCATCCGCCGCGAGGATGGGATGAGCAGCGTGGACGCACTTCGCCAAAATAGATGGAATGGGAAAGACCGTCAGTACAGTCCTCCATGTCGGTCGTAAGGACGTGGTAGCGGAAGCCATCATGAAAAGCACGCGTAAAGGGGCCGGCAAAATCCCTGCCATTGTCACTTTGTGTTAACGCATAGCCATCGTATGGAGACACGCATCCACACCCCATGATGTTGGCTTGCCTCAGAGAAGGCCCCTGCGATGCGCAGTAGTTGTGCTTGGCGCGGTTACTCTTAACCAGGTCATAGTCATCGCTGGGGCAAATGTAGGTTGGAATGACCGTTTGACAGATGTATTCTCCATCGGAGAAGGTTTGCCAGGAAATAGCAGCAGGACTTTGAAAGTTGTAGGCGTCAAAAATGTCTTCTTGATCGAGGTAAGGCAGCAGTCGAATAGAGATCGATCCGCGTTCAATGAGGGCACCTGGCCTGTCAGGAGAATAGTGGTAGTTGTCGCCTGCCGGGAAGGTCTTGTACGAGTCGTGGTAGAGATGTAGGGCGATCCCAATTTGCTTGAGGTTATTGCTGCAGTGGGCCCGTCGGCCCGCATCCCGGGCGGCCTGAACGGCCGGTAGCAACAGGGCAATCAAGATCCCGATGATGGCGATCACCACCAACAACTCAACAAGGGTAAAGCCAATCTGAGTCCGTCGACCGGTAGGTTTCCGGCGGGCCTTCCCCGATAGTTGACAGCCACTAAGTATGGGTTTGTAACACTTTCTCATAATTCGATTTCACGTCGAGCCGTGGGCGGGTGTGGGGCAGTAACTAGAAGATTCAACAGACAACAAGGTCAGGCGGGGTGATATCCGCATAGTTTTCTACCGTTTTTCCTGCACCATTGAGAATATCTAATCGTGTACAGAATGTAAAGTCAATTGTTGATCCCGACTCCACCGGGGGCCGGCTGGAATTTGCCAGAATTTCTCTTTCAAATCCGGGGAAAACTCGAGCGCGGGCCCAAGTCCATCGTTGCCGTTAGAAAGACCACAATCAAAAAAGCAGCGATGGCCACCAGGCCGGGAAAAGCCGTAACGCATTGATAAACCAAAATCGCAAAAGAGCATTTACCTTCTGATCGTCTCTGCTTCACAGAATCAATGACAAAAGGAACATAGAGCAGGGCACATAGCATCGAACAATAGAAAAATAAGGGGTTGCTTCCAAAGTTAATGAAATCGCGCAACGATTCGGTGGTGGGAGGACCCGTTGGTACGAAAGTGATCAACAGCGCATTCATTGCTGTTGGCAGCCAGACATCTCCAGACCTGGGAGCCTGAACGAAACTCAACCCGCCACTGACCAGCAGGATATAAAACCAGATCGCCGCGGTGGAGGCTGGGAAGGCTGTCAAAATACCGATGCCACCAGTTACGGCTGTGACCAGCAGCATCATGTCAGCCAGTGAAAACTGGAGGTCCTGGGTGAACAGCCCGAACCGATGCTTCCGGAATACGGGTTGCGGGTATGCCTCAAGAGGCAGGACGACGATCGTAGAAACAGGTTGGTTCATAGGTGGTCGCGAGATGAGGCATGCCGGCCGGCACGCGAACCGTCGCAAGCAAATGTTTGCGATTGAGCCAAGGCGGCGCGGGCGTTTTATATTATTCGCTGGAGAACAAAACATAGAAGTGCACCTCAGGCGCAGAAAACAGGCGAAACCACCATGGGTGGGATCAGCACCACAAATAAAAGGTCACTCAGTTAACAGAGAGAGTGTGGGGAGCAGGCCGCGACGTGGACACTTTGTCTGGCCGCTTTGCTACGGAGAAAATTCGAAAATGGATCAAACTAGGTCGCCAGGTCTTGCGCCAAACTTGCCAGGAATGAAAAAAAAGAAGAGAGCAGGCTGGACGACGAAAATGTGATCAACATCAAGATGAGATACAGGCCGGGTAATATTGAGATGAATTGATAAACGAACAGGATATAGGAAAAGTTTTTGTGCCTTTGACGTTGCCAGGCAGAACCGATTAATAGCGGAATCGAAACCAGGGCGCAGAGAATCGAGTAACAGAAAAACCAGGGTGCAGACCCAAAATTGATAAAATCGAGGAGGCCATTCATGCTCGAAGGCGGTTGAAGCGGGATCCAGGCGATCAGTAACACATTCATGACCGAGGGCAACCAGAAGTCCCACTCCTCAGGTGCGCGGATAAAACTCGGCACACTCACGGCCAACAAAGTGTAATACCAGACGGC
>JAKVCB010000238.1 GCA_022448345.1 Pirellulales bacterium | reverse complement strand
GTCCACCGACATTGGCACACATCGCTGAGATATGCTGGAGCGGCTGATTGACCAGGAATGTGATAATGTCCAGGTAGTGGATGCCATGGAAAATCAACTTGCCACCACCGGCGCGGTTTTTGGACGACAACCACGAAGCCTGGTAGTCTAGGTTTTTTAGACGTGTCTGGTCGGCTACCCAGTCCATCGTGGCGGCATAGGGTTTTCCCAGGAAGTTCTCTTGGATAAGAGTTCGTGCGCGTTGGATTAAGGGACTGGAACGAGTGGCCATTGCCAGCATGAGTTGACGGCGATGGTTGTCGGCTAGGGTTACGATTCGATTCAATTGGGCTCGGTCGACACAAGCCGGCTTTTCGGTCAAGACGTGACTGTGGAGACGTAGCGCCTCTTCGATGGCAGCTGGAGTGTGGTGCGCTTCCAGTGTGATGACCGTCAACGCGGGGCGCAAGTTTGCGAGTACTTGTTTTGTATCTTTGCCGGCATAGGCGAAGCGGCTCCCCAGTAGTCGCTTTGATTCTTCGACGGTCTTGCCAGTCGGATCGACAACTGCGATCCGCCGTATACCATCGCATTTGCCCAGGATCCGTAGATAGCTCCTCCGGTGCGACGCGGTCGGTTCAGTGACAAAGCCCACGTCGATAGGTGCGTGGTCCGGCGCGGCGGCCTGGCCCTGGCAATGGGATTGCCAGGTTTGCATTCCACCTAGTGTCGTGAGTCCTCCCAGAATCGCACGACGCCCAGTTATGTCCCAGTTCATTTGAATTTCCTGTTCACTTTGTGTGAGGCGCTGACGGCCGTAATTCCACACATGCGGGAAGTCGGCTAGGGAAATTGAGGCTGTGTTAATGCTCGGATTTGCTGTTGTGGAATCTTCTGGTAATTGGTTTTCTGGGTGTACCGCTGGGGACAATCAAGGGCCCGTAAATGACCCATCGTGTTGCTATTTCTCAGCGGTTTGTGGGCGAGTGCCGTTCGCTGCCAGCGAACCTGTGCGTTTCACGATTTCGTCTCACCTGGAGTTCTACCCCGCTTTTCGGCTACCTGCCACTTGCCGGTAGAGTGCAGGTCCTGTGCTCATTGGCGGTGGGCAATTTTGCAGATTTCCGTTTGCCACGGCGGGAATGTGTCACACTCCCCCCTTTTTTGACACATCCTGGGCCTTTGCATTTTCAGGCTCCAGAGCGTAAGCTGATGTGCACGCTGAAAGGCGGAATTACCTACTGCAAGTGGAAATCCATTATTGGAAAACTCGTTTGTATTTCTTTGGAGGGATGTTCTATGAAGAGAGTGACGGTGTTGTCGCTCGCGGTATTGGTGGCGTCCGTAGGCGCTGCTGCATTCGCGGCCGACTTTAAATCAGGTTTGCAGGTTGGTGGCTTTGCCACAGCCTACAACGTGAAGGATATTACGGGGCCTAATAAGGGTAAGACCCTTTGCTATCGCTGACGGTACGGCTCTCGTCCGGTGGTTAACATCTTCACCAGAAAGATCACCGACGAATTGACCAGTTTGGTCAAACAAATGGACGCTGTTGTTGGCAAGAACAAGTCAGAGCGGATGGCGAGTTTTGTCGTGCTGCTGACTGACGACCCCGATGAGGGGGAAGAGCAACTGGCTGCCTTCGCAAAGAAGCACAAAATCAAGAACATCCCGTTGACGGTGTTTGATGGTTTAGCCGGTCCACCAGCCTATAAGATTGCCAAAGATGCCGAACAGACGGTGTTGATGTGGCAGCGAGCTCGTGTCAAGGCAAATCACGCCTACACTGCTGGCAAGCTCAGTGACAAGGAAGTGAAACTCGTCCTCAACAGTACCAAGAAGATTCTTCCCTAGGAAGTTTTCCTGTGCTGCAGATGAGATTGTTTCAAACCCGCTTTTCACATCCGTGAAGAGCGGGTTTTTTGTTTATCTGCTCTCCCACAAGTTGACCATGTGAGTTCAATAATGATAAATGTCGCCCGCAGTTTATTGGCTTGTTGGATGGGACTATCGGTGGCTGTTTACGCAACAGCCGGATCTTCCAATAGCCTGATGGACATTTCATCAGATGGTCGCTTGTTGGTTTGTTCTAATCGCGACAATGGCAGCGTGTCGGTCATTGACTTGCAGGAGCAGAAAACCGTACGTCAGATTCCAGTTGGGTTGAAGCCGGAGGGTGTTTCCTTCATCGGTGATTCCCATCACGTCGCTGTAGCAGTCTATGCCGAGGACGCGGTCGTACTGGTTGATTCTGACTCGGGGAAGATCATCCGTCGTATTCGCGTGTTCGACGAGCCGTATGGGGTTGTTAGTGATCGAGCGGGTACGCGTATTTTTGCCACACTCGATTATCCCGGTCGCGTTGTTGAGATTGAAGTGGCGACGGGTGTGGTCAAGCGTGAGATCCAGGCAGGACGTTTCTTGCGTGGCATCGCGTTGACGTCCGACCAGCGTCAGCTCCTGGTGACAGAGTATTATTCAACCCGCGTACAATCAATCGACCTGGCAAGCGGTGAGGTCCGTGACCAGTGGGTAGGGGCTCGAACCGATAACTTGTGTCGCCAAATTGCCGTTCATCCGACCCGTCCCAAAGCTTATCTGCCCCACCTGCGATCTCGTGTAAAGGCTGTTCATGGCGAGGGGTCGATTTTTCCTTACCTTTCAGTGGTCGATACAGTTGACGAACCTGGCCGGCGTCGCAAACGGATCCCCATGGATGCGTTCCTGGGGAATCTGGTCACCGCAAATCCCTGGGAAGTGGCGGTGTCGCCTGACGGAAAGCAGGTCTATATCGTATTCAGCGGTACCAATGACATGTTTGCTTGTCGCGAACTCGATGACAATTATCGGGAAGTCGAATTTCGCAAGCACCTGCAGTTGGGGAACAATCCGCGGGCTGTCCGAGTATCACCTGACAATGAAACGGTTTATGTCTACAACGCACTCGATTTCAATGTGGTGGCTTATGACACCGAAAAGCTGGAGCGGGTTGGGACGATAACAGTTTGTGAGAATCCTCTTGGCAAACAGGTGCTGGAAGGAAAACGATTGTTTTATTCGGCGCTACAGCCGATGGTTGGTCGTCGCTGGATCTCTTGTTCCAGTTGTCATCCCGATGGAGATGCCGATGGCCGCACCTGGCACAATCCAGAAGGATTAAGGAACACGCAGTCGTTTGCGGGAATGGCCTGGACACATCCGATTCACTGGTCAGCGGACCGGGATGAGGTGCAGGATTTCGAGCATACGATTCGTGGCAAACTTATGCAGGGGCGTGGTTTGATTGAAGGACCAGTGCAGCCACAATTAGGTGCACCCAATGCCGGGCTCTCACCGCGGTTGGACGCGTTGGCTGCTTATTCCAATTCCCACAAATTTACTCTCAGCCCTTATGCACGCGGCGGACTGAACGAAGGTGCGGAACGCGGTAGAACGTTGTTCGCATCAGCAGAGACCAGATGCGCGACATGTCATAGCGGCCCCTTTTATAGCGATTCCAGGCCTGCGGTCCCGGCAAAAATCGTACGGCATGACGTCGGTACCGGTGAACAGGACGACACCGAGAAAATGGGGCCTGCTTACGATACCCCGACACTACTTGGGTTGTATCGAACCGCACCTTATCTGCATCATGGAAAGGCGCTGACTTTGCGGGATGTGTTGACATCATTTAACCGCGACGACCGCCACGGGAAGACGAGTCATTTGACGGCACAACAGATCGATGACGTGGTTGAGTTTCTTAAGGCTTTGCCTTTTCAAGATCCGGAAATCGAGGCAGGTCAACTTGGTTTGAGAAAGGTGCGTTGATGGTAGATATGCGTTGGTATGTCTTTGGGCTACTTGCCCTGGCAGGTTGCAGCGGTGGTCAGGTCGCCGTTGAGGTGGGATCCTGGCAAGATACCGAGCTGCGCATCGCAGAGCACGTTGGGAAAATTGTCGTCGTAGATCTCTGGGCGAAGTGGTGAACTGAGT
>JAKVCB010000237.1 GCA_022448345.1 Pirellulales bacterium | reverse complement strand
GTTTCAAATTCCGTCTGCTGGACCGATGCCACGTACCGGTGGTAGACGTCGGCCATGTTTACCTGCTTGGTTCCCGCCGGAATATAAGCGCCATCGGTTTCGGTCGCCAACGCCCGCAGCACCTGGCCGTTGAGCTTGGACCACACCTGCTGCCCCTCGTGTTTGAGAAACTGCTCGCCACCACGACGCGCATCTGGAATCCGGGCGCCCTGGTCAGTATCGCCCAGCCCTACGGTAAATATCCTCATCCCTTCTTCGGCGTGCAGTTGGCGGGCCAACTCCACCGGATGGCTTTCCTGATCCTCGCCATCGGTAAACAGAATGATCGTCTTGTGATCGTTGGTTTTGGTAATAAAGCCGTCGGCCGCTTTCTGAATCGCCACTCCCAACCGCGAACCGCCACGGGCAACCGTGTGCGGCCCAACACTATCAAGAGTCTTTTTAAAATCCTGGTAGTGGCTCGTCAGGGGGACCACCCGCTTGGCAGACCCGGCAAACACCACCAACCCCACCCGGTCGCCTGCCATCTCGTCGACCATGTCGTTGATTTGCTGCTTGGCACGTTCCAGACGGTTGGGGGTGGTATCTTCGGCAAGCATGCTCCGCGACACATCAAGCGCAAACATCACCTCGATCCCTTTTTGAGGCACCTTGCGACTCGTCTTGCCCCAGCGCAAATCCATCAGTGCGACCCCCAGCAATACCACGCTGATTGTGACCAGCGCAGCCGACAACAGGCCAGCCGCTGGCGAGCGACCAGGGACCAAACGTTTGCGCATAGGAGCCATCGCAAAACGGGCCGCTGCCCGCTGGTATGCCAGGTGGCTCCAAACCGCAAGCGCCACCACAACGAGCCCAAACACGCAGAGCCAGACGAAATCAGGATTGCCAGTTTGAATGTCCATGACTTATGCAAATTCTCTTAGCCAGGTGTGCTGTAGCACCACGCGTGCCGCCAGCAACACAAACGCAATAAGTAACAACGGTGGTACCGTAAAGGAGCCGATACGAAAGGACTGCACGGCCAGTTCGCGGTAGTCGACATAGTGATCGGCCTGAACCTTGGTTTTTTCCAGCCGGTCAATCTCTTCGTAAATCCTGGCGAGTGAATCGGTATTGGTGGCACGAAAATATTTTCCGCCGGTCGTTTCGGCAACCGCCTTGAGGGTCTCTTCATCGATGTTCACTGACATCCAGCGAACCACCTGCTGTCCCGTATACGGATCCCGTACCGGAATGGGCGCCTTTCCCTTGGTGCCCACTCCAATCGTGTAGACCTTGATCCCCATCGTTTGGGCAACCTCGGCTGCCGCAACCGGATCGAGATCTCCAGCCGTATTTTCACCATCGGTTAAAAGAATCATCACCTTACTCTTGATTTTTTTCGCCTGGTGCTCATCGAGCGCGTTGAGTTTTTCCACCGCCAGGGCAATGGCGTCGCCAATGGCCGTACCATCTTCATTACGCTCGGTGACAATTTGCGTGTTATTGAGATTACCAACCACAAAGGTGTGGTCGAGTGTCGGTGGTGTGATACCGTCGGCATAGCCAGCAAAGGTAATCAACCCAATCAGGTCGGCGTACCGGCCATCGAGCTGGTCGCCGCCGGCAACAAACTTGCCTGCCACGTTCTTGATGGCGGTGAGGCGGTCTACATGCTCGCCATCCACCTTAAAATCCATTGCCCGCATACTGCCGCTGCGATCGACGACCATTTCAATTGCGATCCCTTCGCTGTCCACAACCGTTTGCTCCCGTCCTTCGCGCGGTCGGGCCAAGCCCACAATCAAAAACAGTAAGGCTCCGATCGTAAGCGCCTTGGGCAACCACAACATTCGCTGCCGAAAGGTGGGCGCAATCGAACGGGCCACGCCAACGGAGCTGAACCGGATTGCCGACTTTCGCCCTCTGCCAAACAGCCACCAGCCAACCACCGGCAACAGGAGCAACAGGAGTAAAAACCACGGGGAGTAAAACATCAGGATTCCTCCCGTTTTTGAGGGGTGCCGTTACCGTGGGCCATAGCAAGGGTGCTGGAATGATCGAGGGCAACAATCAGCTCACGCGCATCGCAGGTCGCCTGCTGAAGTTCGCTGGTGTCCAATTCCCAGCCCGCATACCTGGCCTGCTCAGAAGCCTTCAGCAACTCAGCCAGCTTGTTGGAAAGGCCGCCGGTGTTCTCGACCAAGTTCAGTTCTTCAAGCAACTGACGGGGCGTTTGCTGGGTGGCCGGAATCGAAAACTGCACCTCCAGGTAGGTTTTGACAATGGTTTCCAGCCGGGCATACACGGCCTTGGTACCCGGCGTCTCGGTGGCACACTCCCGCTGCAATTGGTCCAACTCGCCGATGGCCCACTCTCGTGGCGCGATCCATTTTTTTCGGCGAACTACGGTCGCCACCGCAGCCGTGCATACCCCCAGGGCAACCACGCCACCTGCCAGCCAGGCAACCCAGCCATGCGATGGCGCCTGGGGCACCTCGACATCAACCGTACTTTTGATATCGCGAAAACTCAGGGGATCGACCTGGTTTTCAAGCACACTCATCACGGCAACCTTTTGCTGCCGGGTGCGAAAAATTTTGTTTTCGCGGTTACGCTCGGTTTGTATCTCCTGGCTGGGAATCACATGTTCACCAGCCACCAGGCTTTCGAGGGTGACTTTTCGGGTCCAGCTGCGGAGTGCTTGATCCTGGGGATCGGGAATATCAAACGTGTCTTTCGAATCGACCACTTCCAGTTCGCCGAAAGTGGGCGGAACTTCGGGGAAATTCACGCGAGTGCCGACAGGGGCGGTGACCCGGGTTTCCACGGTGAAGGGTTCTGCGACCTGCACCGAATGCTTACTGACGTCGACCGATACGGCGACCTCCGCAGCCAGGCCTTGCATCCCGACAGCGAGGGTCGTCACCAACATCGACCAGAAAAAACAATGTGCCTTGTTCACTTTCGTCGCTCCCGTCCGTCAAAATATCGTCTCAGTGGCCTCATCAAGTCTTCGCCTGTAACGAGGTGAATCGGTTCCATTTCCAGTCGCCGCAGCGCGGCGTCGCGTTTTTCGGCCTGCTGTAAACTAAGTTCGCGGTAAAGTTCGCGATTTTTTCTACTGGCCGTATCGAGCGTGACCAGCTCACCCGTTTCGGCATCCTGCAGCCGCACCAGTCCCATATTTGGAATTTCTGTTTCGCGCCTGTCGCTCACCACCACCGGGATAATATCGTGCCGACGGCGAGCCACTTTCAGCACCGACTCAAAACCGGAGTCTTGAAAGTCGCTGATCAAAAAGACCACCGAGCGGCGTTTACTGGTGCGGTTAAGGTGCTGGAGCGCCTGCTGCAAATCGGTACCGGTGCCCATCGGATCGCAGTACAACAGTTCACGAATCAGCCGCAGGACATGTGTGGAACCTTTACCAGGGGGAATACTTTTCTCGACTTCGCTGGTAAACAAGGTGAGCCCAACCTGATCGTTGTTTTTAATCGCCGACATCGCCAGCGTGGCTCCCAGTTCTCCTACCAGTTCGCGCTTACTCTGGGTCGAACTGCCAAAGTTTTGCGAGAGGCTCAAGTCGACCAGCAGCATCACCGACATCTCGCGTTCTTCGCGAAACAACTTGATGAACGGCCGGTCACTGCGGGCCGTTACGTTCCAGTCGATCGAATGCACATCGTCGCCCGCCTGGTAGGGGCGCACCTCTTCAAACTCAATTCCCTGGCCCTTGAAAGCCGAATGCCACGCACCGGCCAACAACTCGTCGACTTTATGCGAGCTGCGAATTTGAATGCGTCGTATTTTGCGTAAAAATTCTGGTGGAATCACGGCGGTTAAAAGTTCCTCCTTCCTGCCTCAAGTCGCACTGCCCAGCGAGGGCCAAAGTCTCACTGCCCGGCCGGGGCAAAAGTCTCACTGCCCGGCCGGGGCAAAAAATTTCAGGGAAATCAGTCTTTGCTGTCGGCAGGCCGGTTGTGACCAGGGCCGCCAGGCATATCCAATCAGGGAAGTGGCACGTGATTGATGATCTCGGTGACAATCGACTCGGACGTGCGATCTTCGGCTTCGGCTTCGTAGGTGATTACGACCCGGTGCCGCAACACGTCGAGCGCCATTTCTTTGACATCTTCGGGGGTCACATAAGCCCGACCCGCCAAAAACGCGGCCGCCTTGGCAGCCAGCGTGAGGTTGATCGTTGCTCGTGGCGATCCCCCGTAGCGGATCATCGGCCCCAGGCTCAAGCCATACGCCTCTGGGTTTCGGGTC
>JAKVCB010000236.1 GCA_022448345.1 Pirellulales bacterium | reverse complement strand
GTGGCCAGGCTTTTAATTTGTTGCTCACATTCACGATGGCCTATCTTGCGTTTCGAATCATTTTTCCTGAAGTCGCTGCACGCATTGCGGGTGGTGGATAGATATTTTCCACCAGTTTGATTGCCAGAACAGGCTCATGGGGCCTGCGTTGTCACCTTGACCTTTGACCGGAAGTGCCATAGGCTCAGCCGGCAATGTTTGCTGCAGTCTGACCCTCGGTCGTGGGAGTGTGAACGATGGACAATGAACTTGGCGCGTTAACAACTATATTCACTGAGTTTTATTACTGGGTGACGGTGGTATTAATGTTCCTCATCCACGTTGGCTTTTGCTTGTACGAAGTTGGCGTCTCCCGCGAAAAGAACAAGCTCAACACGTTGATGAAAAACTCGATGTTGATTCCTACAATCACGATCGGGTTTTTTTTCGTCGGTTGGTGGCTCTATTTTGCTTTTCAGAACGGACCGGGGATCACAGGCGGTCTGAAGAGTGCGGCGTGGTCTGAGCCCTGGAACGAATTGATGGGGCCCCACATGGGCGGCAAGCCGGCAGACGAGCAGCTCACTTCCGAGGACACGGCACTCTGGTCGCGGCTGAACGGAGTTTTCTGGGCGGCCTTTTTGCTCTTCTCCTGGACGGCCGGTTCGATTCTCTCAGGCGCGGTCATCGAAAGAATCCGCTCAGGTGCGTTTTGGGCTCTGGCGATGCTGGTGGGCTGTGTCACTTGGGTTATCGGAGCTGCCTGGGGTTGGTCCGACTCCGGATGGATGGTGCAGAAACTGGGATACCATGATGCGTATGCGTCGGGCGTAATCCATGCACTTGCGGGGGGAGCGGCGCTGGCAATTTTGATCCTGCTGGGACCTCGGATTGGCCGGTTTCGTGCCGATGGCACGCCGCGCGTGTTTCCCGCTCACAACACCTGGCTGATCGTGATTGGAATGTTTTTAATCTACACCGGGTTCTGGGGTTTTTATGCGGCGTGTAATGTTCCCATATTGGATTTGGAACCCGATGACGGTCGTAGTTTCTTTTCGGCGACAACAATTTACTTGACGCCTACGACTTTAAGCGCCATTACGTTCAACTTCCTCATGGCCCTGACCGGCGGCTTGTTGATTGGCTACATGGTGTCCAAGGGCGATCCGTTTTGGACTTTTCAAGGCGGGCTGGGCGGCATTATCACCGCCTCGGCAGGCAATGACCTGTATCATCCCGTGCAGGCACTGCTGCTCGCCGTGGTTGGTGTCTGGTTCGCTTACAAGTGGCATTACTGGGTCGAACGAAAATTCAAGATTGACGACGCCGTGGGAGCCGTTGCCATCCATGGGTATTGCGGGACAATTGGGGTGATTGCGGCCGGTTTTCTGTTGTGGGGCTATCCCAGTTCCCCCAATGAAGGCTATGCACCAATCACGCCACAGGGGCAATTGGCCGGTGCGGTGATCATGTTCTTCGTACTGGGATTCCTACCGTGCCTGATTCTGACGTGGATCCTCAAGAAACTCGGTGTGTTGCGCATTCCCCTGGAAGTGGAAGCGGCAGGGCTGGACCATGACATTCTTGCCAGCGAAGCTGCCGACCGAAATGAACTGGCGGAGGCAGAACGCAAGTTTGTGCAAAGTCATTTGGCAACGTAGAACCTCAGAAATTCCAATTTTCGGGAGCGACCTATGAACTCAACTGGCCCTATTGAAAACTGGAACGTCAACCCGACCGAAGTCGGTCCGCTCTATCCTTTCGTAGGCTGGGAAATGCTGATGGTTGTGGTCTGTGTGGCATTTTTCCTGGCCTTTATGGTCTGGAAGTTTGCCACCGAAAACGCCAAGTATGCAGACCAGGTCCGCCGCTTGCGCGCCTCGGGTGACTTGGCCGAAGCCTCAGAAAGCAAGAGCAAAGATTCTCTCCAATAGAAGCCGGACGGCACGACGCGTCACTCGGCAATAATCGCTACCACCCGGCACGGTGCACCCGATCCGCCGGCGATTTTCATTGGCAAGGCCACAATTGTGAACCCGGTTGCCGGCAGCTTGTCGAGCGCCGCAAGGTTTTCCAACGCCGGCACGTTGTGGCGGAACAGGTTGACGTGGCTACCGAAATTGCGAGATGGCCCGTGGTCAATACTGGCCGTGTCGATGCCAACGGCCTTAATCTTCCGGCGAGTTGCTAACCATGTGGCCGCGGCCGGGTCGAGTCCCGGGAAGTGCAGCTGGCTTACGGCGGCCGGGCCCGTTGCCCTCGTGCCGAGATATTCTTCTCGGTTGGACCACCGCCGGGCGTAGCCGGTATCAAGGAAAACAATTTTCCCTTCCAGCGACGTGTTGTGGACCTGCTCCCAGTGGCGAAAATCCTCAACGGTTACTTCGTAATCGCGGTTGGTTGCGCACCGGTGGGAGACATCCACGCAGACGCACTCTCCCATGAGCTGGGATAAGGGAAGCTGGTCGACGGTTAGACCGTGTTCGAAAAAGTGAATCGGTGCATCGATATGGGTGCCGCCGTGCTCGGGCGCCGCAAAACGATTAGCCGCATAAAAATACCCGCGGTCCGTAAATCCGGCGGTGCCTTTCTGCAAGGTAAACCCGGTCTCTGTGGGCCAGTAGATGGTGCGTTGGTCAAAGGGATGTGTAAGGTCGACCTTTTTCTCAGCTGTGGCTGTCGGCGGCTTTGCGGGGAAGAGTACAACCAGTATCGTGAGCAGAAAGGCAACAAACGGATCGTTGAAAGGGTAGAAATTCATGGCGTCATGGATGGACCTGGTTGAAAGGATTCAGTTGGCAGCTTTTGATTCTACCGTAGCAGCGCGTCGGGAATCGAGTCGACTGCGGCATCCCTATTTCAAGAAATTGCATGCCAACGCAAGGAATTCTTCCCAGGCAGCGCTTCACGAACACAGGCTGCCTATCAAAACGTCCCTCGAAATCATTTTAAAACTCCGCAATTGCCGGCAAGTTGCTTTCAGCCTTGAGTCTGTGCGGTTTCCCAAAAAAGGTCTTTTCGAAGGCGATGCCGGATAGTCAGCTGAACACCGGGAGGCTTTATTTTTGGGCTGGACTGTTGAAAATGCAGTGCCAACGGATCAAAATCATTTACCGGTTGCGATTGCCGAGCCAGGTTGTTTTACCGTGAAATTTATGAACCCCCTATGCAGGAAAGCCACTATGAGTTTCCCCAGAACGATTCTTCCCCAGAACTGGAGTGTTCCCGCCGGCGTCGTCGTATGGATGTTTTTGTCGGGGATGGTGCTGGGAGACAGCAACATTGTACCGGCAGGTGCGAAGGTGGAGAAATTGTTTGAAGGGGTTATTCTGACCGAGGGGGTGGCAGTTGCCCCGGATGGGAAGGTTTATTTCAGCGACATCACATTTTCTCACCTGGGACGAGTTAAAAATGGTGCGTTCCACGCGGGGCACATATGGAAGTACGATCCGGCCACTGGAAGGACGGTTATTTTTCGCTCACCGAGCGGGATGTCTAACGGAATCAAGTTCGACGCGAAAGGCAACATGATTGTTGCCCAGGGAGCCGACTTTGGTGGCCGAAGTGTGATTCGCACTGATATGAAGACAGGCATGAGCTATGTGATTGCAGGTCTGTTTGAAGGACACCGTTTCAACGCGCCCAATGACATCACGATTGACGAGAAAGGCCGTATCTATTTCAGCGATCCCCGCTATCTGGGGCACGAGCCAATTTACCAGCCGGTGGTAGGTGTTTACCGTATCGATCCGGATGGATCGATCGAGCGGATTATCACCGATGCAGGTAAGGCCAACGGGGTGTGTGTCTCGCCCGATCAAAAAACTCTTTATGTCGTCAGCAATGACAATGGCGCCACGGCGTTTGAGCGTCTTTTTAAAGATGCGCCTGCCGACCAGCCCGACAAGGGAAGTGTGCCGCTGCACAAGGGGCGGATGGCGCTTTTGGCGTATGACCTGGCCGAAGACGGAACCGCGAAATTCCGCGAAGTGCTCGTTGACTACGCGCCGTACGACGGACCGGATGGACTCGTTTGCGACCGCGATGGCAACCTATACGTAGCCGTGCGGGCAGAAAACCGCCCCGGTATTGTGGTTTATTCGCCAAAAGGCAAGGAGCTGGCGTTCATTAAAACCGAAGTACCGACCAATGTTGGTTTTGGTCGTGGCAAGGACAGTAATCTGCTCTACATCACCGCGGGCAACAGCTTGTATCGGATTCGGTTAAACGCGCACGGGTATCACTTGCCGCCGCGCCCGTAATTTGACAGCGCGAATTTGGACCGTGGTAGACGCTGGAAAATTGTGGAGTGGCAATGGCCATTGGCGCTCCCTGAGATGTTTTTGAGGTGGTTGTCGGGCTTCTGCGGGGCGACACATTGATGAGCTATTTTCACGACGTTCACAAGCAGTTCGAC
>JAKVCB010000235.1 GCA_022448345.1 Pirellulales bacterium | reverse complement strand
CCTCGATGCAAAACCGGACCGTAAATTCCCCAGCACAATGCCGTTAGTAATATAGACAGCACGACCAACAGCAAGTCAAAGACGTCCAATTTGATGATGTTTCCGCCACCCTCTTTCGAGAAGAACATGACTCCCGCCGCACCGACGGCAACCACAACGATCGCGGTGATAAAGATCTTACTGGTCTCGCGAAAAGATCTGGCCATGAACATCGTGGCAAGGGTGTTTACCACTGGTGCAAGACCGAACACCAGCGGCATCACATAGACCGGCTTACCACCGCTTTTGAACGCCATAATGATCCCTAAGGCGCCAATTGCTCCTGCGGCACCCGCCGCCAGCGACCAGAAAGCACCACTGGAAGTCCATCTACCCTGCTCTCCATAAAACCGAAGTGCCAACAGCGGGACCAGCACTGCCACCAGAAAATAGGCCAACCCCACACAGATCAACGGTCGCAAGCGGCTCATCTTGGGTGGACCTGCTGGCTTCCCATCCTGGAGGACCTCTGCTGGATCTTCACCTAACCCAACCTGCCCCTTATGCAGAACAGGACCGTAAATCCCCCAGCTAACAAACGTCAAAGCTACAAATGGAAGCACAAGCAAATATCGCATCGCTGGTCCATTCGCCATGAAGTTATCACCGTCGGATCACATTCCCAGCTCCACACCGAACTGGAACCACAGCGTGCTACAGTGTACACATCAGGGGACCACGCCACACCCGCCACACTACTGTCGATATTCTCCGCAACATGTACTTGTCAGCTGTGCACGATTGCCCAAACTATTGAAAGACGGTTGTGGACGGGTACCCAAATAAAGCTACAAGGAAAAACACATGCGCCTGTGCCGAATCGAACATCAGGGAACCAGTGTCGCCGCGTTCTACAGTGAAGATTTTGTGACCCCCCTGACGGTTGCTGCCGCTGCCTATACAGAAGTTACCGGGACAAGCCTCGAACTGTCTGATAAAGATGACCTGCTTGCTTTTCTGCCCGGTGGCCCGCAGGTGGAAACCGCTACCACATTAGCAAACTGGCTCTCCGAACAGTCCGAGTCGAACGCACCCAGCGGACTGGCTACGGCGGATGTAGAGCTACTGGTCCCGAACCCTGAACCGAACAAACTTTTTCTGCTAGCCGGCAACTACGCTGCACACATTGAAGAAGGCGGCGGAATCGCAGCAGAACGGGCCGAGACCTTTCCCTACGTCTTTATGAAACCGCCTACAACCACGTTGACGAATCCAGGAGCGCCGGTGCAAATACCCAGCGTTTCTCCCGATTCGATCGACTGGGAGCTGGAACTGGGTGTGATCATTGGCAAGGGCGGAAAACACATTACCGAGACTGATGCCTTGAGCCACGTCGCCGGTTACACCGTAATCAACGACATATCCGACCGTAAATTTCGCCCCAATCCAAATCGAAAAGAACGTAGCAAAGATAGTTTCTTCGACTGGCTACACGGAAAGTGGCACGATACCGGATGCCCCTGCGGCCCTTGTATTACTTCTGCAGCGGCCATTTCAGACCCCCAATCTCTAGAACTCCAATTAACGCTGAACGATGAAATCCGCCAGGACGCTTCGACAGCACAACAAATTTTTCCGGTGGCTGCGGTCATCGAGTTCATTTCAAGCTTCGTAACGCTTGAACCGGGCGACATGATTTCAACAGGCACACCCTCCGGCGTAGGTTCAACAACGGGTACGTTCGTCAAACCGGGAGATGTCCTGAAGGCGAGTATCAGTTCCATTGGAACGCTCGTTTCACCGCTGATCGCCGAGTAGCTGGCGGAAACCCCTAATCTGGCGAGATTCCGGTTCTGCGATTGAACCCCCACCCCGGAATTTGGTTATAATCCGTCTCTATGCGAGCGACGTATCAGACAGGTGCTCTGTATACAGGCGCGATCGTCTCACTCAAACAGATGACTGGAATGTGAACATGGGTGGTTGGACGGGAAAACTTCTCCGAGCAAACTTGACCGAAGGCCGCTGTTCCGTGGAGGACATCCCTGCGGAATGGCAGGAAGAGTATATCGGTGGGCGCGGCTTGGCTGACCGTTACCTCTACGAAGAAATGGACCCAACGGTTGACCCCTTGTCACCCGAGAACGTATTGATTTTTGCCACTGGTCCGCTGACCGGTACCTGTGCACCTTGCGGATCACGCTACATGGTCGTGACCAAAGGCGCACTGACTGATTGCATAACGACTTCGAATTCAGGTGGCTTCTGGGGACCTGAACTCAAGTTCGCTGGCTACGACATGCTGATTATCGAAGGCAAGTCGCCCAAGCCGTGCTACCTCTTTATCTACGATGATATTGTTGAGATTCGCGACGCCGCACATTACTGGGGCAAAACGGTTACTGACACAGAAGATGGTTTGCGGAACGAATTGGGTATTCCACAATTGCGAACCTCGTGTATCGGACCGGCTGGCGAAAATCTCGTCAAATTTGCCTGCATCATGAATGATAAGCATCGCGCCGCTGGTCGCAGTGGCGTAGGTACCGTGATGGGATCGAAGAACTTGAAGGCAATTGCGGTTCGCGGCACGGGTGGTGTCGAGTTGAGCCAACCAGATGAGTTCATGTCATCCCTGTGGTCGATGCGCAAAACAATGGAAGAAGACCCAGGCTACAAGCCTTTCGGCGAACTTGGCACAGCTGCTACGATCGACATGACGAATGCCGCGGGGGGGTTGCCCACTCGTAATTTCCAGGAGGGCCAATTTGAAGACGCCGAAGCCCTTAATGGGAATACAATCAAAGATACCCGGATGACCACCAACAAAGCGTGTTTTGCTTGCACAATCGCCTGTGGTCGGGTCTGTGAACTGGGAGAACACTCCAATAAATACCTGGTGAACACCCATCCGAGGAACTGGAAAACCGCTGGTGAAGGCCCGGAGTACGAAGCAGCGTGGGCACTTGGAGCCGACACTGGAGTAGGTGATCTCGATGCCGTGTTAAAAGCCAACTGGTTGTGCAATGACCTGGGTATGGATCCAATCTCAATGGGTTCCACACTGGCTTCAGCCATGGAACTGTATCAAAACGGGCAAGTCACCGATGAGATGGTTGAGATGCCACTCGATTTTGGTTCATCAGAAGCCCTGATCCGCATGACCGAAGCCACCGCATTCCGAGAGGGCTTTGGAGGCGAACTGGCGGAAGGTGCAAAAAGAATGGGTGAGAAGTTCAAGGACCCGGGCGTGTTTATGGGAGTTAAGGGCCAGGAATTCCCCGCATACGACCCGCGTGGCTTCGTGGGCATGGGTATTGCCTACGCAACCTGCAACCGTGGCGCGTGTCACCTGAGGGCCTGGACTCCGGGATTTGAATTGAGTGAGGAAGGTGTCTCGCCCCATATTACCGATGGCAAAAGCGAATGGGTCGTTCACGAACAACATCGCTCAACCGCACACGATGCCACAGGACTTTGCCTGTTCACCGGTTTCGCTGGCGGCGCCCTGGAAACCTTTATCCCATTGGTATCCGCAGCAACCGGGGTCAATTATACGACGGACGATTTCGTCAAAATCGGCGAAAAAACCTGGAATCTGGAACGGCTGTGGAACCTCAAAGCCGGCTTGACGAAGGCCGACGATACACTCCCCAAGAGACTTCTCGAAGAAGCCCATGACTCCGGCCCTTCGCAGGGTGTCACCGTCGATTTAGATGCCATGCTTCCAATCTATTACCGCGAACGAGGGTGGAACGAGGATGGCGTGCCGCGTCCCGAAAAGCTGGCTGAATTAGGCCTGCATTCGCTCTGATAGTCCCGTCCGGAAGCGAAAACGTTTCTATCTCCCTGCACTAAGTACAACATCCGCGTTCCTTGCGAACGGGGATGTGAAATCGCGACGTCAGTGGGCAAGCCCACTGATCTCGTGCCATGTCGGAATTCATTCAGCTAGTCAGGCGCCCAGCGTGCGCCAAGCCGCGTACGATGCAGTTCGTGACGGCCATGACATCAACTTCGGTCACGACTTCCATATTAGGCGACGCGTGCGATTCTGATCGGCGGTCGAAGACGGTCATCCCCGAAGTTAATTGACCACGTGTTTCGACCTGCCCAAACATATCTGTAGATTGAAAGAGTTCAGGATTGACAACCGCCACAAGCGCGACCGCATCATGCAGGTGAATACTCTCCTGGCCCATGTGCTGGTGATAGGAGCGAAACACAAAATTTATCATCGGATGCAAAAGTTTTCCCGCCCGACTCGTGTCGAGTGGTAAATCGACTTTGAAATCCAAAGTAAATTTGATCTGAGTTGTAATATCGAGAGGCACCAACGTCTTCGTAGTCCGTGACTGGAATACTTGCTGGGCACTTATCGGATCGGCGTAAATGTTGAATTCTGCGGTGGGCGTAATATTGCCAATGCCGCATACACTCCC
>JAKVCB010000234.1 GCA_022448345.1 Pirellulales bacterium | reverse complement strand
TGTTGCGCGGTTCACGAAAAAAACACTCGATCGGTATTTGACGTGCGCAAAAATACCTGCCCCGAGAATGCCGAAGCCAGTGACCGTCGAGCCAATTGCAATACCACCATCGTGCTTCACTGCGACAACAATTGCAGCACCACCGGCTACGCCGGGCGAGGGATAACCTCAGGGTGGTGGATTCTGCAACGGGTGTGCGTGCCCGAAAGCGGCAAAGAGTGTTTATGGTGCAGGTGTTGGACGAGGGCTCTTACAAAAGTCGGTTATTCCTTGCTTCTAGGGTTTCGGCAGTCTAATATGCTTGATAGTTGTAATCGATTTCTGCAGGAAGTGAGTTCCGCGAAGACCTTGCAGGGGTTTTGTGGTATGCCGTTGCAGGCGGTGTAGGCAGCGAGTGGACCACAAAACGTGTGTTGTAGATAGTGTGGATTGAGAGGATGCCGTGAAACCGCTAGGCTCCCTGGTCATTCTCCTGATCTGTGTTGCAAACAGTGACTCGTCGTCGGCAGCAGCCGACCAGAGATTCTGGGCATTCGAGTCGGCGCGAAAGGTTTCGATTCCGCGCCCAAAGCAAATCGACAGAGTCCGAACGCCCGTTGATGCTTTTTTGCTCGCACGTTTGGAATCAGAGGGCCTCACGTTTTCCGAAGACACGGATCGTGTGACATTTATCCGCCGGCTGTTTTTCGATCTCGTCGGCATCCCTCCTGCCCCGCGCGAGGTAGAAAGGTTTTTGGCCGATGCGGAACCAGGTGCCTGTGAGCGACTGGTCGACCGTTTGCTGGCATCACCCCACTACGGTGAGCGCTGGGGTCGACATTGGTTGGACGCTGCCGGTTACGTGGACAATGTTTCATTCGATGGAGACCTGACTTTTAAGCAGTTGCATGAGGGGATTTGGCGCTACCGTGACTATGTCGTGAGGTCGATCAACTCCAATAAGCCGTTTGACCGGTTTGTGATTGAGCAGTTAGCCGGAGATGAACTGGTGGACTGGCGCCGTGCGGAGAATTTCACGCCCGAGATCCTGGAATCGCTTACCGCCACTGGTTATTTGCGCAGCATTGAGGACCATACCAATGCTGAGCAAAGCGGGATTGGTCAACGTTACGATGTCCTTTTCCGGACGATCGAAATGGTCTCCACGTCATTGCTGGGGCTGACGATGCACTGCTGCCGATGCCATGACCACAAATCCGATCCCATACCGCAGCGTGATTACTACCGGTTGATGGCATTTTTTGAGCCAGCTCTGAATGTCCATGAATGGATTCAACCGAAGTCACGTTTTCTGGCAGATGTCAATCCGAAAGAGCGAGCATTGATTGAAGAGCACAATGCAGAGATTGATGCACAAATTGAACCGCTTCAAGGGGAACTGGAAATCGCCAGGAAGGCCAAAGATACCGACCGTGTGGCCAGCCTGGAACATGAAATTCAAGCACGGAAAGACCAGCGACGCACCTTTGGAAAGTTACAGGCAATCTGGGATGTTGCCGCCCCACCAGCCTCTCATGTACTTGTGCGAGGCGAGATTGGCGTATTGGGCTCACCGGTCGACCCCGGATTTCTCGAGGCACTACCGTCGGAAAAGCCAGGATCCGAAGATCGCCCGGCTTTGGGGCAGGGAGAAACCAGCGGTCGTCGATTGACGTTGGCACGCTGGCTAACAACACCCCAGCATCCGTTAACCGGACGAGTTCTGGTAAACCGTGTATGGCACCACCATTTTGGGCGAGGTATCGTTTCGACACTGGGAAACTTTGGGCAGACAGGCAGCCCGCCAACGCATCCGGAGTTGCTCGATTGGTTAGCAGTGTACCTGGTAGAGAGTGGCTGGGATCTAAAGGCCCTTCATCGAATGATCGTGCTTTCAACAGCATACCGCCAGTGTTCAACACGACCTCCCGCTGAGGAAGTATCCGGCCCGCGCTCTATCGCAGAACGTGTCGACCCGCAAAACCGTTTGCTCTGGCGAATGAATCTACGGCAACTGGAAGCCGAAATCGTTCGCGATTCAATCCTGGCGGTCTCGGGACAATTGAATCGGACGCTCGAGGGACCGCCGGTAGACATCACGACACCATCCAATGGGCTCTCGCAAGCCGTAGCGGCGCCGACACCCACCAGCGCGCACCGCCGCAGCATCTATTTGTTCGCGCGGCGGGTCTACCCGCTTAAGTTCCTGGAACTGTTTGATGCACCCATCATGTCGATCAATTGCACACAGCGGAGGCACTCGGCCACCGTGTTGCAATCGTTGGCCTTGCTTAACAGCGAGTTTTTGTTTCAGCAGTCCGAAGAATTTGCTCGGCGGGTCAAGGCCATGGTGGGCATTGAGCCGGAAGCACAGGTTCGCGTTGCATTTCAGTTAGCCTTGGGACGTGCCCCGCGCAAGACAGAACTGGAAGACTGCCTGGCATTTTTGTCCGAGCAGACTGCGATACCTATCACGGATCCACGCTCGCCCGACAAGGACACTCCCAGCGGCCTGGCGGACTTTTGCCACATGTTGTTATCTACGAACGAATTCCTTTATGTCGAGTAAGAAGCAGTCGCGATGACGAGCAAGCCGTACGGGCTCCCCCATCAACCGATGAGCCATAACCTCAGAATCAGGTCGTTGCCAGGAAATGAGTAGTCTCCCTACAGCCATTCGAAACCAATGAATGTTCCTTTTTCACGACGCGACTGCTTAAGAGCCATGGGCAACGGCTTTGGAACCCTGGCCCTGGCCGGACTCTTGGAGGACTCGGGGCTCCTGGCTGGTGGCCACCAAGAAGTTGGGCACGGTTTGACGCCTCGGACGGGCCAATTTCCTGCCAAAGCCAAGGCTGTGGTCCAGCTCTTTCAGAACGGTGGTCCTTCCCAGATGGATCTGTTTGATCCCAAGCCTGAACTGACTCGACGCCAGGGGCAGCCTCATCCGGAGGAGTTGGAAACCTTTCAGTTGGGAAACAAAAACGTTTTGCTGGGGAGTCCCTTTCGATTTGAACAATATGGTCAAAGCGGCATGCAGTTTTCTGAGGTGGTTCCGCATTTGGCAGCACTTGCGGATGATCTGTGCATGGTGCGTTCGATGTACACCGAGAGTAATAATCATCCGTTTGCAATCAATATGATGCAAACTGGAAAAACCTTTTCCGGACATCCTGCAATCGGTTCCTGGATTGGCTACGCGCTGGGAACTGAAAATCGCAACTTGCCCGCTTACGTGGTACTGCGTGATCCAGCTGGCTACAACACTTCGGGTAAAACTGTGTGGTCGAGCGGTTGGTTGCCGACGCTTTACCAGGGGACCGAGTTTAGCGCATCCGGGACTCCCGTACTTCACCTGCAACCATCTCGACAGCGGTCAGCCGCCGCCCAGGTTCGTTCACGTGAGTTGCTGGCGCACCTTAACGTACTGCACGCGGATCGGCACCCACGGGAGAATGAATTGGAAACGCGCATTAAGAATTTTGAGCTGGCTGCGCGGATGCAGTTGGTGGCTAGCGAGATATTAGATTTGTCGCGCGAAAGCCAAGACACCCACCGGCGGTACGGGTTGGATAACCGGGCGACAGCCGGCTACGGCATGCGGTGCCTGCTGGCACGAAGACTCATTGAAGCGGGTGTGCGGTTTGTACAAGTCTTTCCACCGTCTACCCCCGATTTCCAACCGTGGGATAACCACAGTAAGCTCAGCAAAACCCTCCCGGAAATCTGCCGACAGGTCGAACAGCCAAGCGCAGCGTTGATTGCCGACCTGAAAGAACGGGGATTATTGAATGATGTGGTTGTTATGTGGGCGGGCGAATTTGGGCGATTGCCAATCACCGAAGGTGCTGCTGGCCGGGATCACAATCGGAATGCATTTACCGTGCTAATGGCTGGTGGTGGATTCCATCCCGGCTTGACCTATGGAACGACGGATGAATTTGGCTACCGAGCCGTTCAAAACAGGGTCAGCGTACCTGATTTGCATGCGACCATCCTCCATCAACTGGGCATTGACCACAGGCGGTTGGACTATCTCCACATGGGACGTGCCGAACGACTCACAGATCCAGATGTCACAGGGGCTCAAGTCGTCGACCAATTGCTGAGCTGATGCTCGCAGGTCGCTGGCAACAACAGTGTTCTGTTCCATAAAATAACAGTTTAACGGGGTTTTGGTTTCCTTCAGATCGTGTCTTTTCAGCTGGGCGATGAGAAACGCAACCCCATTAGGCCAGGGAACAATCCGGAAAATCGGTCTCCCTGCCGGATAAAAACAAAGTGGCGAGAATAGTATTTGCCTTTATGGGAACAGTATTCGTTTACGTTTTCTGGTAGAAATTGAAATAGAAGGAACTGGAATCCGAAAGACGGTCTGTTATGAAATTAAACCCGATGGCGACGACTTCCAGTGCTAACGTTCAGGTGGGTGCCAGTATCTCTCGGCAGCTGTCTTTCCAGTTC
>JAKVCB010000233.1 GCA_022448345.1 Pirellulales bacterium | reverse complement strand
CGTAATACGCTAGTGACCGACCGCGGGGCGGAGGAACTCGGCAAAGCACTGCCGAATGTGAGGGTACATCGAAGTGGAACCACCGAACGATAATTCGCTGGAAAAAAGAGGCCGTTTGCTTGGGCTTTTTTAATGGTGGCTTTTACTCACAACTCACCAACCACCAATCCATCGTGGCGGTTGCAAAGTTTCCCCAGCGTTTCTCCATCGATACCGATATTGACCTGTTGGACGCTACCATCGGACATCGTGAACTGGCACACGCCCGGATGGTAACTGCCAAAGACCCGGACCTGCCCCTTGGTACCAGGATAGGAATCCCTGGCAGGTTCTTCAGGTGTGGCCAGCCCCAGAGGTTCAGGGCCCCCTGCGCGGATTTGGTGATGGGCCCCATCGGTTGACCAAATCGAAGTGTCTCCGTACCAAAATCCTGGAGACCGGTTAAGGCCTTGCAAGCCAAGCTGGTCAAGCGGGATGTGCTTCTCGCCCAACAGAAAAGTATGAGACAAGCCATCGGTGACGTCTTTAAACGCCAAGGGCGGGTCCCACCCACGCACCTGGCAGGAAGGGAGACCACAGGTACCTCGACACGGTTCGGGCCCGTTGGGATAGTAATTTCCGCTACACATGCAAACATTGCCGTTGGCATCCCGCAGTTTCTGGGTAGCAATCATGGTGCCGGTGGGACGTTCCATTTGCCGAATCGGAAAATCTACCTCCCAGCAATCGCTGTAATGACTTCCTTTCCGACTGAGACGGCCAGCATCCCCGACGTTGCCCGCGTAGTCGCCCACCGCACCAAGGTAGGTTCGATCCCCGGCAGGCACCGTTGGCTCACGAAAACCTCGCGTGGGGCAAAGATAGACGGAAATGGATGTTCGCTTGAGTTCGGGAGATAGGGCATAAAAGCTGGGTTGCCCATCGTAAATTGACTGAATGTCAGCGTTTTCAAGGTAAGGCAAAATCACCCAATGCCAGCCGGGCTTGTCGTCAGCGATAATCGACGGTGGAAAACCGCGACGCGCATCGTGAAAATTGTGGATTGCCAACCCAAGCTGTTTAAGGTGATTGGCACATTGTATCCGCCGTCCTGATTCGCGTGCCGCCTGAACCGCAGGCAATAGGAGGGCGATCAGAATTCCGATGATCGCAATTACAACGAGCAGTTCCACCAGGGTAAAGGCGTCCTGTTTGGAACCTGCATGGAGTCGCGTTGGAAAACTCAGTAAAGGGGGTGCTGACATGGGGAACTTTCCGGAGCTTTTCCGCCTCGCGTTGCCATAATGATCGCGGCCTGTCCATTATGGTCGAATCGTAGATTGTTGGCAATTTGGGCCCGATGAATGAGCAATTGAATCTATCAATCTGACTATGTTAACCATCCCGATCCGATCACCGGCCACGTCCCGCCAGCGGAGGATCGAGTTAGCAGGTCAGAATCTGCCCGCTTACTACATCCATTGTTACAAGCTTGACCAATAGGTTGGCAGTGGGAGTTTTAAAATTAAGGATTAAATCAGTCGCGATCCATCAGGGATTGGACTCGGGCTAACGAGAACAGAAGCAAGATGGCTATCCAGTGATCACCTTCGAGGCTCACAACATCCGCGACGGGTTCGACCGCAGTATCCGGCGCGCTTGAAAGCCTGTTGAAAATGGAACAAGATGTTTTCAGGCATATCGTTAGCGGCGATGGTTTTTGGTATTCCAGTGAAACTGAACGCTTTTTGCCATTTCATGCGACTGCTTGATCGAATTTCAAGAAAGAAGAGTTCGCTGGCTACTGCAGTCCAAAAAATTCCTGGTACGCGGAAACCGAGAAGCCAGCAATCGGCCTTTGCGTCGCCATTGAAGAATACGGAATATTGAACCGGTGTCCTTGTATCCACGGCGATTGAATCTCTCCGTAAATTCGTTGCCAATCGCAGACGGATCGATCCGGACAAACCGTTTCTTTCCGCGTAATTTACAGGGCCTCTGGCGAGTGCATTGCCGAGCGAACTTGGCAACACCCAGGTAGTGTGCGACAATCAACAGGGCGGATATCGGGCGTGCTTTAAAAACGGCAAGTCCCGCCACCAAATTAAAACTGCACTTGGAATCAAAAACGGAAATGGCTCGCAATCATCTTGTTCGAGTTGGCGCCATGGGTCATGTAGGCCGATTTCAATCGGTCGATGCGGTTCGCTATCGACGGGCCACCCGCGTGGTGGTCCGTACCTGCCGGGGACTCGAGGTGGGCGAGGTCTTGACAGCACCCGAAAATGAAACCGAAGGCACCCATGCCGATGGAGCCATTCTGCGGAGGATGACGGTCGAAGATTCTCTGCTGGAAGCCCGGCTGGAAAAAAATCGCCAGGAGGCCTACCAGGCCTGTTCGCTGCTGCTGACGGAAGGAAACGTCCCGGCTGTTTTGATTGATGTAGAACACCTGTTCGATGGGCAAGGCTTGTTCTTTTATTTTCTGGGTGAAATCACACCAGAACTCGAAGCGTACACAGAACAATTGGCAGGAACCTATGAAACCGAGGTGAAATTTCGCCAGTTTACGGAAACGCTTATCGAGGGATGTGGCCCCGACTGCGGGACCGAGGCGGCCGCTGGTCGCGGGGGCTGTGATTCCTGCTCGTCGTGCAGTGTTGCCGCGGCATGCGCAAAACCGAAGTGATGTGGTCGATTACCTCGTTGTTTCACCGCCCAGCGACGCAAGGAACTCCGTCATTTCACCTGCTGCGTGGCTGTCGCCTTGGCGGCGCGCCTCTTCCACTCCTTTTTGAAGTACCTCGCGCGCTTCGTCAGGCCGCTCCAGGCGGGCCAATTGCTGACCCGCCATAAAAAAGGCCGGCACATAAGCCTCTTGGCCCTGAGTGAGTTCCTTCAATGCCAACAGGCTCTCGTCATGGCGGCCTTCTTTGTCGAACTCCATGGCCAGACTATACCGCAAGAAGACATCCCCCGGTTCGTCGGCCAGCATTGTCTCAATTTTTTCACGTCGTGACATAGGGTTTAGGCTCTCAATGGGCTTCGTGTTTTTTTGAAGATAGCTCACCGGCACAGATAAACGCAACCCATCCGATGGCGATCTGCGGGCTTGCCGGAAGAAAAAAGTTTGCCCAATTCCCGCCGCACTAAACCCTTTACCTCGGACAAGGGTTAGCAATTTGACTTAGTTTTTACTGGGGAAACGACTGACCGCACGGGTAAAGTGCTTTGCCAATTGTGCGCTGACGCTCTACAACGGGCCCGGCACCCGGTAAAGTCCACTGAGGGCAGAACGGTCGTCGTTCAATCGATTACCGACAATGACGTAGAGTGTGCCATCCGGCGCGAAGGCCATGGCCCTTGGTCGGACGAGTGGCGCAATCAGATGGGCCGCGCATCCCTGGCGGCCGCGGTCCAATCTCGCATCGAGACGATAAATCCCCCCCCGCGTTTGGTCGGAGCGAGCCACGTCGATCGCATAGAGCAGTCCCGAGTTGGGGCCGTAGGCAAGACCGGCAACCTCCAATAGGGGAATTTCCAAACTGAGTAGTCGTTGTGCGGTGCCAGGATGGTAAAACTCGATGCTGCTTTCCTGACCGTTTTTTGCGGAAATTCCGACCACGACGTACCTCTTGTCGCTACGCGGGTTGACCGTCACACAAGTCGCCCCCAACGGTTTGCCCCCTGAATCGGCAGTCGCCCACGCGGTAATATTCCCCAGTCCGTTTCCCTGCCGTGAAGCTTCAGCAACGGCAACTGGGCTCTCCTCAGAGCAAAGATACACGCGCTCGGAATCCAGGGCGATTCCGAATAGAGACCGCTCACCTTCGTCCACGTGAGCCCTACCCAAAATCTCCTGTTGCGATTCACTTGCCGCTATTGACTCCCCATCGCTGGGCAATTCAAAAATCCGCAACGCATGGCGGGTCCCCTCCGAGGAATCCCCCATCACCAACAAGCGACTTCGGCTGAGAAATGCCAGCGCTGACCCACCGGCTGAGTGATCTCCGTCTGAATCACTCTCGTTCCTCTGGAATCCGGTAATGACATTCTCCGTCTTGGCAGGCTCATCACTATAAAATCGCACCACGTTCCCGCTACCTCTGTCCAGGACAAACACCTCATGCCGTTTACCCGTACTGCCGGGCCGTATGGCAACCCCAGAGGGGTCCTGCAGGTTGTTCTCAACCCTCTCGACACGCATCTGAAATGAATCCGACGCGGGGCCGCCAATTGGCAGATCCTCACCAAGGCACTTTGAAGTTATGTTCCCTAGTAACAGGGCGACCAAGACGAGCCAAAAGCGAACCATAGCCATAGATAACTTGTGACGATTTCCGAAAATGCCTTTAGCAGCGAAGGATCAACTGGAAACAAGGCCATGTGTCTTGGCCTCGTAGAGTGCGATTTTATCTTCATGCTCCAGCGTAAGTCCGATGTCGTCCAATCCATTCAAGAGACAATGGCGTCGAAACGGTTCCACTTCAAACTCAAGGTCCAACCC
>JAKVCB010000232.1 GCA_022448345.1 Pirellulales bacterium | reverse complement strand
ATAGCAGGGGGAGGGCTGATACATCACCGCTGAACCATCTGGTCAACTTGGGCAAGGAAAACCACATTCGTATCCGATGCGTACTCGACTTATCTGTTTCCTAAATCGTTGTTCGCACAGAGATTCGGTGACCGCGTCGTGCTTGCTCACAAATTGCCGATGGATTCAAACCGGAGCCTATTAGTGCCACACGGATTCCTGCTTGGTTTTCCCTCCATCCACGGAGACCATCACCCTCCAGATTGCAGGCACCGCCAAAGGGGTATCCCTACCGAAGCTCCGTTTGTGTAAATTCCCGGGTTTTATCAGTCCCGTCCCGCTCGAGTTTTGTCGATGGCTATTCAAATTCTCATTGCCGACAACCATGAAGTCGTGCGTGCCGGAATCAAGTCACTGCTAAAAGACACCGATATTCGCATTGTTGCCGAGGCGCAAAATGGCAATGAGGTGCTTGGCGCCATCGGTCAGTGCGAACTGGACCTTGCGTTGCTCGATGTCAGCCTGCCAGATGTCGATGGACTGAACTGCCTGGCCAGAATCAAAGTCGACGAACCTGATCTTCCCGTGGTCATGTTTACCACCCACAACAATCCCACCTACATCGCACGAGCCGTTGCGCTGGGGGCCTCTGGATATGTACTCAAGAGTGTGGATCGGGAAACTTTGATCGACAACATATCTGACGCCTCACGGGGCGAACCGATCTGGACCCACGAAGAATTGCGTCGCGTAACCGGGGCCTTGATGACCCCACGCGTACCGCTGGAGGTCGAGGCACCCCTTACCCGCCGAGAAGACGAAGTCCTTAAACAACTCGCTTTCGGACTTACGAACAAGGAAATTGCCAGAGCTCTCGGCATCAGCTACGAAACGGTGAAGGAACACGTCCAACATATCCTGCGGAAAATCGGCGTATCCGACCGAACCCAGGCTGCCGTCTGGGCAGTACGCAAGGGACTTGTCTGAGGGCCTTCTAAACTCCACAAACAACCCCAATATCACCCGTGGCCAGCGTTGAAGCTGGCCTGTCCAGGAGGGCGTGTGCCCGGTAGGTGCCACTCACGACGAGACTGTTTCTTGCTCTGCTCCGGTGTCTCCCTGGTCATCGTAGGGCCACTGGGGCTTGGTCATTAAACCCCCGTCGACGTAGATCGTCTGGCCTGTCACGAACTGGGCACCATCGCTGGCGAGAAACGCCACTACCTCTGCCACATCTCCTGTTTGGCCGACCCGTCCCAAGGGGGTAAGTGGTGCCCATGTTCTGGCGTAATTGGGTGCCTCAAGTTGGGTTCTTTCGACTTCGATGGCCCCGGGGGCCACACAATTAACACGAATGGCATATTGGCCCAACTCGACCGCCGACACCTTGGTCAGCATCTCGATCCCTCCTTTCGAGGCCGTGTAGTCAATCAGGTTGGGAAAGGGACGCGAATTTGAACCGGACCCTATATTGACAATCACTCCGCCGGATTCTCGCATCACACGGGCCGCTTGTTGGGTGCAAAGAAATGTCCCCTTAAGGTTGGTGCGGATTGTCTGGTCCCAATCGGATTCCTGCAATTCCAAGAGCGGTGCCCAGGTTTGCCGGCCAGAATTATTCACCAGCAGAAAAAGAGGGCCCGCCTCATCGGCGATTTTGGCAAACATCGCAGCGACCTGGCCACTGTCACCGACATCTGCTCCCAGCACCCACGCCTGCTGGCCAAATTGGCGGACTTTCTCTGCCGTCGCCTCGGCGCCCGCCATATCCGAATGGTAGTTCACTCCTACGTCCCAACCTGCCTCAGCAAGGCGGCATGCAATCGTTCGACCAATGCCCTTACTGGCCCCCGTGACGATGGCAACCTTCGGTTCTGTCGTTTTCGCAATTTGGTTCACTTCCGTCGGATCTCCCGTGCCAATCTGTGAGCGGACAAAACGGCAATTCTAAGGGTACTGAAACATGAAGTTCAACGCCCCCAGTCGGCCAAGGCCATCTTATTTTTGAAAACCAGGAGTTGGCCAGACGCCTCGATGGCCTTCGGAAACCACGGGCACCTTCAGGGACAAAGAAACAACAATTCCCAGCACGCCTAGAGCTGGGCATGGCAAAGAGAGCCGGACATGGTAAAAAGTCTGCCAATCGTCAAAAGTGTTTCGCGATTTCCTCCCATTCGGGCACCCAACACCCAGAGGCCGCCTTCGACATACTGCAGCCGGCCTACTTTTGCTACATTGGCTAGAAGGGTTTCCCTTGCCCTGTTATTTGAACTCCCACGGAACTGAGGTCTCAAAATGTCTACCGATTCGACGGAACCTGAAGAGCTGTCGGCATCGCGCAACTTTATTCAACAAATCGTCGATGCTGACCTGGCCCCTGGCAACAGCACCAAAGAGGTCCACACCCGGTTTCCTCCCGAACCCAACGGATACCTCCATATAGGGCACGCCAAAAGCATCTGCCTGAACTACGGGCTGGCGGACGAATACGACGGAAAATTCAACCTTCGATTCGACGACACCAACCCGACCAAAGAAGAACAGGAGTTTGTCGATTCGATCATTGAGGATGTTCGTTGGCTCGGCGCCGACTGGGAAGACCGCCTCTATTTCGCATCGGACTATTTTGACCAACTCTACCAGTGGGCGGAAAAGCTAATTCTGCAGGGACAGGCCTTTGTCTGCGACCTTTCGGTCGACGAAATGCGCGAACACCGTGGCACCCTTACCGAACCAGGTCGCAACAGCCCCCATCGCGATCGAACTCCCGAAGAAAATCTTGACCTTTTCCGTCGCATGAAGGGCGGCGAGTTTGCCGAAGGAGAACGGACCTTGCGGGCCAAGATCGACATGTCCTCCTCTAATATCAATTTGCGCGACCCGGTCCTCTATCGAATCAAGCATGCCTATCACCACCGCACCGAAAACAAGTGGTGCATTTACCCTTCGTACGACTTTACCCATGGACAAAGCGACTCGATCGAAGGAATCACCTACTCGATTTGCACTCTTGAATTTGAAAATCACCGGCCACTCTACGATTGGCTGCTCGATGCACTTGGCATACATCATCCCCGCCAAATTGAATTTGCCCGGCTCAACCTGACGTACGCCGTGATGAGCAAACGAAAACTCTTGCAACTCGTCAACGAAGGGCATGTCACCGGGTGGGATGATCCACGAATGCTGACACTATGCGGGCTGCGCCGCCGGGGCTACACCCCTGCGTCCATCCGCGCGCTGTGCGCACGAATTGGTGTTGCCAAAGTCAACAGCACCATCGACATGGCCTGGCTGGAAGACGCAGTCCGAAGTGATCTCAACGAACAGGCGCCCCGCGCCATGGCAGTCCTGAACCCGCTGAAAGTGATCATCGAAAACTATCCCTCAGATACGGTCGAGCAACTCCCTGCCGCCAACCATCCCCAAAAACCTGAGTTTGGTGTTCGCGAGGTACCCTTCAGCCGCGAAATTTACGTCGAACGCGAAGATTTCATGGAAGAGGCGCCCCGAAAATTTTTCCGTCTGTCCGTCGGCCGGGAAGTGCGACTGCGTTACGCTTACCTCATCACGTGTACGGATGTCGTGAAAGATGATTCCGGAAACGTGGTGGAATTGCGGTGCACCTACGACCCAGCCACCAAAGGAGGCAATGCTCCCGACGGCCGCAAAGTCAAGGGAACCATCCACTGGGTCTCGGCGCCCCACGCAGCCGATCTCGAAGTGCGACTCTACGACCACCTGTTCCAAACCGAAGCCCCCGAACAAGGTCCGGAGGGAGGCGGGTTCCTGGACAACCTCAATCCCAATTCCCTCACCTGCTTACCCTCCGCCAAGGGCGAGCCGACACTAGCCGAGGCTGACCCCGCCACCCACTTCCAGTTTGAAAGAAATGGCTACTTCTTTACCGATCCTGTCGCTTCCCAACCGGGGAAACCAGTTTTTAACCGTACAGCAACCCTGCGAGATACGTGGGCAAAACTAACCCGCAAAAAGTAACACCGGGGCCAACGTTCACCGGCTCAGCCGTGTCCGTTGTGCAAATAGGCCCTTGCCGAAGCGAACTACAGGTTCGATAATCGCGGCCACGTTGTTCCGGTCATGCGCCCACCTGCTTTTATCTCAAGCTGTCAGGTCGCCTGCTGCGAGAACTTAATGACGCATGGTCTGGCGTTGTGGCCAGGCGAACCTACCTAACCTTTGCGTGTTGGTCGACCCGCCAGCGAGGACTATCGGGCCACCCAAATTCGCATCACCACCACCCTCTGAGTTGATTCTCAAGTTGATAACCACATCGGGATCCAGGAATACCAAGTTATGTCATTACTCGTCGTTGGTTCGGTCGCAATCGATAATGTCCAAACCCCAAAAGCGCAGCGCGATAACCTGCTGGGCGGGTCTGCCACCCATTTCTCCTATTCGGCAAGCTTTTTCACCGACGTGCGACTGGTTGGTGTCGTGGGAGAGGACTGGCCTGCCGAGCACACGTCGCTTCTGGAGAGCCGTGGCATTGACACTTCA
>JAKVCB010000231.1 GCA_022448345.1 Pirellulales bacterium | reverse complement strand
CACTGGGCTGTCGAGTGGATTCGCTGCGAGATAGAGTCTCCAAAACATGGCGAACCGGTTTGATCCATCCCGATCCTCCTGGGCAAGTTTCACCAATGGCGCCAAATCCGAGATCTGGTTTCCTTGCAAATAGGTTGCATACGCGCCACTGCCGGATGGCAAAGACGAAATGTCTTCAATCTGATTGTGTGCCAGCCCAAGACTCATTAACCATGCCTGGTTTTCCAACGGCCCGATGTCACTAATTTGATTATGGTTGAGGTATAGCGAAGACAACTTCTCCAAGCTGGCCACCGGGTCTACCGACTTGATTTTGTTATGCGAGGCGTACAAATTAGAGAGCGCCACAAGCGATTCGATACCGTCAAGTTTCTCAACTTGATTATGCTCAACGTTTAAATACTGGAGCTTTACCAGCGCACCAAGGGAACTTATGTCCGCAATTTTGTTATTGGAAAGATCCAGTGACTGCACAAGACTACACCCAGCCAGCGGTGCAATATTTTGAATCTTGTTGTTCGCCAGCTTCACTTCGCGAAGATTGCTACAGTGCTCCAGCCCAGTCAGATCTTCAATTTCACGCCCATTGGCCTGCAAAAAATAAATGTTCCTCAAGTCCTCAAGGGAAATCTCTTCCCCTTCACTCTGTTTCTTTGCCTTGATCTCGAGAATCACGGCGCGCAGATTTTCATCCGGCACGCTGACCGAATCTTCGCCTGCTATAAGTGGTGCAGCACCATACCCCAATATCACTAACCACAATCCAAAAACTCTTTGGCGGTTCATTTGTTGCAATTTCCTAGCGATCTACATGAATAAAAAACGGGGACTTGGCGGAGTAAAAATGCAAAACTGCTTACCAGTCACACCTCTTGTCGGCCAACAAAGCCTTTGCCTTGGGAAATAACTGGGGCCCCGCGAAGAGGTGGTACATCCACAACCCTACCAAGAAACCACTGTACAGAAACCCCCCTTCGGTAGACTCATTCTAAATACTCAATTTCCAGGTGCAAGCTCTCCGTTTAACCACCATCCCGACGACCTCATTGAGAAATAGTCTGTGTCTATATTATATTTATCTGGTTTCACGGGCTAAAAAACACAAAACGTGCACGTAAAATCCATCTCATGGACATTGGTCTCTGCCTTACCGCAAAAAACATGGTGCGGGTCGAATTCAAGCGCCGAATGACAAACCATCGTTGGCTCCCCTACACAGTGACACCGTCCTTACACCAGCCCCGCGGCAATTCGTGCCGCGCCTACCGAGGCGTGACTCGAGAGGGCCGTAGAAATTGGCACACCTAGCTTTGCCTCACGGATCTTTGTCCACCCTTTATTTTTCGCGCCTCCTCCGGCAGTAAAAACCCGTCGAAGTTCTGGTGATCCGAGATCCCGTAACGCGGCGTAGCCAACTCTCTCGATTTCACTCATACCTTCGAGCATTGCCTGGAAAAATTTTTGATCGCTCTCAGGGCGCGGTTCAAGTCGCGGTTGCAACTTGGGGTCAGATATCGGAAACCGCTCTCCCGGCCTGGAGAGCGGATAGTAGTCAAGCCCGGTCAGATTTTGGGAATCGAGGCCCAGTTCCATCTGGCTCATCTGCTCGGTCGTAAAATGATCGAGCAGCACACCTCCGCCCGTATTGGAAGCTCCTCCTGCCAACCACATCTCTTTGATGCGGTGGCTGTAAATACCACGGGTCGCATCTGACACCGGCTGATCTGACAGGAATTTGATAGCAAGCGTCGTGCCTAGCGACGTCACCCCCTCTCCGATCTCCGATGCGCCTGATGCCAGAAACGCAGCGTTACTGTCGGTCGCGCCGGCGATAACTTCCAACTCCTTACAAAAGCCGAATTCCGAGGCACTCTTGTCGCTGATAACTCCAAACAAATCGCCTACAGGACAAACCGCCGGAAGCAACTCGGTGTTGACACCCGCCGCAGAAAACCAGCCTGGCCATTCGCGCCGCCCGAGGTCATACCCCATCTTCAAAACATTTGTTTCGTCCGACAATCCACCCCGCCGCATCAGCATGGCTGCAATCCAATCGGCCTGGTGACACGCAAATCTTGCTCGCCGGCTGTCAGGTTGTTTTTGCAGGAACAAGAGTCTCGCCAAACCGGAACCTGCCCCTTGCGCGATCGAATCTTCGGGGGCGTGAACCGCAATTGCTTTGGCCTGTTCATCAAAGCTTGAAGAGTTGTACATGTATCCAAGCGTCACAGGATTAAGCTCATCGTCGGCCAGCAAAATCGTACCGGAAGTACCATCCACGGCAAGGGCTTTGATTTCATGCATCGAGCATCCTGCAGTCCGCAGAGTCCCAGCCTGTTTTCCAAGACACTGTTGAACCGCTTCCCACCAAATTTTCGGATCCTGGCAAGGGCGATCCTCGACTCGCGCGGGAGCTTCCATAGAGACGGACGCCGACGCAATCTCCATACCACCGGCATCAATCACGGCCGTTCGTACGCCTGCCGTCCCTACGTCAATCCCCATAAAGAACGACATGATTCAGCCTTCTCTTTTTGTCAACAACTGGCGGTATTTTTCCGCGTCCCAGTCAAGCAGTTCCGCTTCCGCCTCCTTGCCAATGGGTACCAAAGTCCAATCGATGGGAATACGACTTAAGACATTGAAAACACATTCCAGCATCCCCCGCTGCGCTGAGGTTGCATCGGACTTGATGTAAACAGCCTGCCCCTCAACCAGGACTGTGGGAACTGGAAACAATGCCGGATTGAGTTCAGAAAATTGGCGCGGCGACACGACCGGTAAGGCTGGCCCGAGAAATACCACGTGATCTGGATAATAGGTACCCGAAGTCGCTCGGCCCAACATGATTGGGTCGTGCACCAGCGCTGCTACCACCGGCACTTCTTCCCATCCCTCAACCTCCCATCTCCCAGCGATGGGCCGAATATTCGTGTCACTGGCGCCCACCAGGACAGGCAAGTCCAAACGCTGCTCGACCTCGTCAATCAGTCGCTCGATTTCTCTGATCGTTTCACCAACGACAATAACCCCATGGTTTTCCAGAACGACGACCTGAACAGGGTCGTGACCGACCGCGGCTTGAATGGCCCTGGTCAGCGGAATACCCGGCTTCCTGTAGGGCACTGAAACCCACCTTAGTCCCTCCAGCTTGTCCGCCAGCGATGCTCGTCCTTCAACGGCAATTGCGTGGACAATCGTTGCCACCGAGTGGAAGTGAAAGACCAGGCGCTGTTCGAACATTGCGTGAAAAGTCGTCTCGATAGATGGTCGCAACCGGCCATCTGGATCGACCAACGCCGAGCGACAGCTTCCGTCTCCGACACCGTCAAGTTCCTGAAGAGCTTTGGCTGGATCGACTGCCACAAAGATGTTCTTATCGTGCGCTTCTACGAGTTCCGTGCCCGATGCCTTGATCCACATTTGACCATCAAGCTTGACCGATGTGTTACCCCCGGGCCCCTGAACCAGAAGTGGGTCGGCACCGATTTTTTGTGACAGATCAACAAATTCTGTAGGAAGTTTCATTGGTCAGGCCAAAAACTCGAGGCTATAGGTCGGAGCACTTAACTCACGTTGGGCCACCAGCCTGTCAGTCACTTGCGACAACTCTGTGCTGCTTTTCGCATCGCGAAACTCCTCCGCGTGAATGCCCTCCCGAACAAACGCTGAGGGCATGCCCGCTTTTTGCGCACCGGCGATGTCGTGTTCAAGGCTATCGCCCACCATGAGAAAACGATCTGCGGGCAATCCCGGAAACCTTCGCGCCACGGCTCGAAACACTGGCAGGTGCGGCTTGCCATACCAGATGACTTCACCCCCCATGTCAGCATATCGCTCCGCCAGGGCTCCCGGCGAAATAACCAGCCTGCCTGCGCGGGGAGAAGTTTTGTCGGGGTTGGAGCAGATAAGTGGCGTTTGAAATTCTCGCGCCTCTTTGAAAACGGTATCAAACGCGTCAGAGGTGGTACCGTCCTGGATGCCCATCAGCATGATAACGTCAACCGTTCTATCCAGTTCAAAGGTGATTTCTATTTTGTCGCTGTTGTCAGCCCACTGGACAGGGTCATTTTTCTGGCCAGAGACAGGAAATATTTTTCTCGGTGTTTTCCCACCAACCTTCAGTCGTTCTTCGTTCACATCTTCCCATAATGTTTCTCCAGACGTGATCACCTTCGAAACCGTTTCGAGAGGGAGCCCCATTTCCTGGAGTCGCAACAAGTTCAGATCGGCACGTTTCCCAGAATTCGACAGGACCACAATTTCCTTTCCAGCGGCTTTCAGCATTCGCATCGCATCAACAGCGTGCGCATAGGGCCGGGAGCCATTGTGTAACACACCCCACTGGTCCAACACGGCAATGTCGAAAGTGTTCAACACCTCTTCTAAACGGTTGATCAGGAGGGTCACCAGGCTATCCTTGAAGTCTTTCGCGAATAAAGTCGTGTGGTGAGCGTTTGATGGAATACCCTTGTGCGAGGTTTGTTGTACCACAAGATGGCTTGAGATGGCATTAGGCCTCTTGTTGACAAGTCTATAAAC
>JAKVCB010000230.1 GCA_022448345.1 Pirellulales bacterium | reverse complement strand
CGAAGGGGACGATCCGGCGTCCTTGATACGGTCTCAAGAGTTGCTGTTGCGCGGCGCTGCAGGTGTAACCGCCCTGACCGTCGCCCCGTTTAACGAAATGCTCTTTCCAGGAAAGGGGTTCCGACTCGATGAGGATACGATTCTCGCCGACCGAGCGGCCTGTGTCCGGTTCATGCAGTGACACATTCACAAACCCATAGTTGAATCCCATAGGCATGGGAAGTTCGATGCTTTTGGTGTGTGGCTTGCCGGCGGCAACACGCAGGCGGCATTCTACCGGTGCCGAGGGAGGCTTGCCGACTTGCATAAGCTCAGCGCGTAGATCGATGTCCCGGTCTTCGGTGGAGAAATTGGTGACTACGACATCCTGGTGACATACGGCTGCTGGGAGGTGCTGGTCGATTTGGCTGCGTCCCGCTTGCTGAACATCCCAGGCAAATGCCTCCAGTAGATCAGGCCGTTCAAACTGGGCCTCGCCGGTGGCGTTGGCTGGTTTCCAGAAGGTTGTGTTTTCCAGCGCCGGATAACACAGGCCGCGTTCAGCGATTGTTTCAGCCACCCTCGTCACATTAAATTGAATTCGATGAAAACCTTCTTCTCGATGAAGGAGTTGGCCGAGCGGAACTTTGAGGGTCATCGACCATACGCCAGGCTTGACTTGGGCCGCATAACCGATCTCGCCAGTCCACCCTTCTTTGCCTCCGGCTTGAAGTTCGATGGCTGAGGAAGCTTTGCCATCGGTATAGCAGACAAAAATTCCTGAACGTTCTCCGCTCCGTTCGGGATCAAATTGGATTTGCACATTCTCTCTGGCAAGTTCCTCCTGGGTTTCTCCTTGGAGAGCCTGGCACCTGACGCCCATATAGAGGTTGTCCCCATCATGGGCCATTGCAAACGCGGTCTCTGGAAGCGGGGCAATGTCGGGACGACCAAGGGGTGTGAACTGTTCGTGCCACAGCAGGTTTGCCCAGGCGCCGGTCGAAACATCACCGGTCATTTCAAAATCGGCGTTAAGATATTGAACCTGGACCATGGTTTGGCGGCTTTCTTCATGAGGTGGCGCACAAGACGATGACGATGTGACCGTCTGGCGGGCCGGGTTCTATGTGCGGCAGTATAACGAGACTTCCCCAGTATTTGAACTTCCTAGAATCGCGGAAGTTGTTTCACTCCAAACCAGTTGCATTGACCGGGGCTCCTGTCGAAGTTCGGTGGCGCAAGTGGACCTGCCGGGATCGTTGCAGCCTCGGGCGTGATTCGGAAGCGGTCCCCTCGGCAGGTGGAAATTTCGAGCGTCTCTCCGTGAGCCAGATGGCTTTCTCCTGTCGAAAGGGAGGTGACTACCGCCGGCGTGGGCCACGGGTTATGCACGCGACACGTGCCGCCGACTTCGGAGGTGATATCGATAAAGGTAACCTCGCGGTCTGCGAGCTGTGCGGAGACAATAAAAGCGCCCTCGGCGCGCAAGTTTTCAAACCAGGCGTCGTGCCAGCGGTCAGCCACGGCGGGAAAGACCCGCACGACGCCCGTCCAGCTCTGAAGCAGCATTTCCAGCACCGCAGCAGCAGCACCCAATCCGCCGTTGATGCTGGTTTCTCGGGGCCATCGATCGGGCCATCCTTCCGGAGCGGTCGGCTCGGCGAGGTATTGGAAGAAGAATCCTCCCTGTCCGTATTCTTTTTCGTCGTTGTTCATATTCAGACTGTTTTCACTCGGAAAAGCGTCTGCGTAACGTTCGAGAAACATGCTGGCCATGTTGCCCTTGTAGATTCGAGAGGCTATCAGTGACGCCCACGACCATACCTCTCCGATCCACTCGCCAAATCCCTGTCTGAGCCAGGTGTGGATTGAACGGCGGATCAGGTCTCTTTCTTCTTCGGTGCCGTTGACGTCCATTTGGCCCAGGGGATGGATGGGCATGAGGTGCGAATGATGTCTGTGCGAGTGCGATAGGGGCGTATCTTTCATGATCATCAGCCCGGTTTGATCTTCCGGGTAGGGCGTGAGATGCTCCAGGATCTCTTCCCACTTGGGGGCGTCCGGGTCGCTGAGCCCGAGGATATCCTGGGATTTCAGCAGCGACTCGCCCAGAAACCGGACGAGGGCGAGAGAACAGGTCACGTCCCACCCCATCAGGTACTCGAATTCCGGCGAGGAGTCCCAGGGCAGATGGTAGAGCCCATCCTCACCTTTCTCCAGGTAGCCAACGAAGAACTTCATGAACTCGCGCATGAAGGGGTAGGTCTTGTCCCGGAGAAAGACCTCGTCGGTGGAATAGAGGTAGTGCAACCAGAAGTGGTGGGCGACCCATGGTCCGCTTCCCGTCCAGAAGCTCCATTGAAAGGTGCAGGGAACCGCGGATCCATTGGGAGCGATGGAGCCGAGTGCCATGGCCCCATCCCAGCCGTAGAAATCACGACAGAATTCCTGGAACCGGGGGAGCATCTCAAAAAAGGCGTCGTACAGCGAGTCGCCCAACTCCAGGTGGTTTGAGGTGTAAATCGGCCAGTAGCTCTGTTGCAGGTTCAGATTGAGATGGTAGTCCGGGCCGCCGGTGACCCACACGCCTTGCGTGGTTACGGGAGTTTGGCCCATGGTATTGCAGGCCAGCTTGTACATTTCCACATAGTAAAGGTTCTCCAGCCTGGAATCGGGGATGGTCAAAGCCGATTTGTTCCAATAGTCCTGCCACCAGGAGCGGTGCTGCGCATGCAGGGTTTGGCTGCCAGATTCCAGGGCCTCGTCCATTCGATTCCTGGCAGTCGCCAGCGGATCGCCATCTGTGCACAGCTCAACCGAGAGTAACAGCGTGAAGCGGCGCTGGCTTGGATCCTCCTGCAGTGCCCACATCACGCAGTAGGCTCCGCTATTTGGGATCTGCTGAACGTGCCAGGAAAGGATTCCCTCGCTACCGGTCTCGGCCGGGGGATACCCCCAGGCTTGAAAGGTTTCGGTATGGTTTTCTGGTACTTGCACCTGGGAACTGTAGAAGAGCTGGCAGTCCACCTCGGGCGTGTACTTGAATGTGGCCTCTCCTTCCAGGTCGACCTCCAGCACCAACAGGTTCTTTTGCGCGTGAATAAAGCTGGAGAACCTGGCCTGGCCATGGGGCAGAAAAATGGTTCCGGCTGCCGTGGCATCAAGCAGGTTGAGCCTTCCCTGGAAGGCCGTTGGTTGTGAGCCAAATTCAAGCCGCATTCCGCCCACGCAAACATTGGTTGGATAGGGGATCTCTTGGCGCGTATGGTAGAGCCCTGCTGCCTCCTCAACTTGCCCCTGGTCAAGAAGCTTCCTCAGCGTTTGGTAGTTGCCATCCGCACCGAAGTCGAGGCTGTCTCGCTGGTCCCAGGCATCCATCCTGTTGAGCGTGAAATTAGTTGGATCGCCGTCGCCCCATATCACGGCACCAAGGTTGCCGTTGCCAAGCAAAAGCCCCTGCTCCCACTGCAGGGGGGCGGCCTCATAGATCATGTCGTGCTGCTTCAGCAGCGCTTCTATGTCCAGCGGTGTTCTTTGCATGGCCCCACTTTTAATCGTCTTTTGGGCGGTCTGCTACTGGTTGACAACGGGCCCGACGTGGCCCGCGTGCGGCATGTGGAAAGACTCGCCGTCCTGGTATCGGTTAGCCTTCGTTGTAAATTCTGGCCGTGTAGGCGTCGTGTGCAGCTTTACGTTGTTCGTCGACTCTGGCTCGCGAGCCCTGGTAATTGCCGACAAAGGCGCGTCGGTCGTGATCGGTACGGTTGGGGCCGGCGCGGTGCGGGGTTTGGATGTGGTGAATCGCCGCTCCGCCCTGCTTGACCAGGGCGGGAACTTCGGGGTTTTGCGCCGGATCCAGTTCTGCAGACAGTTGCTTGCTGAACAAGGGGAGGTTGGTTTCGAAATGGTCCAGATCGCCGAGCTCATAAGCGCCTTTGCGGTAGTGCATCGCGCCGTTATCAAGGGTCACGTCATCCAGGGCAATCCACACCACGACACCATCGGCAGGATCGAAATGAAGGTAGGCGTTGTCCTGGTGGTAAGGTGTTTCGGTTCCCACATGGGCGTGCTTGTAAAATACCTCGCTGGCGAATGGCTCTGCCGGCGTCCCCAGGCACGCCTCGACGACCTGCAGTGTGGCGGGACGCGACAGCATTTGCTTGAAGAAATCGTCGTGGAGATCAAGGCTGGTAAGGTGCTTGATAGGACCGTTGTCTCCTGCTTCGTAAAAAACATGCCGGGATGACAGGTGGGGTACCACCTGGTCGATATACCGAGTGAGTTCGTGCTGTAGGGTGGTGAGCTCGTCGGGGGAGAGAAAATTCTCGACCAGCACAAATCCATCCCGTTGAAAACGGCTCGCAATAGATGTCAGATCTTCCACTGTTAAAATGCTTCCTTCCTGGGCCGTTTGTTTCTGGGGTATACCCCAGTTTTACGGTTCGTTTGTTGCACCCGGTGTGCGATCGGTGGTCGTCTCCGTCAGGGTTTTCCTGCTGCGCGTTTGAAGTTCGTACAGGGATTGGTATCCCGTGTCAAATCGCGGGATATATGGCGAAGGCCCTGCACACCGTGCAAAGCGGGCCGGGTTTCCACGAATCTTCCGGTC